>CAZUEV010000051.1:0-4211 GCA_964619355.1 Candidatus Woesearchaeota archaeon | reverse complement strand
TATTTTTTGTAAACAATGGAGATGATAATATGACTGAATTTAAAATAGAAACTTTAGAAGAAGGTAGTGGAGATCAAGTTGTTAAGTCTGGAGATACTATAACTGTACATTATACTGGAACTTTGGTAGATGGAACTAAGTTTGATTCTAGTGTTGATAGGGGAGAACCTTTTACATTTACTATTGGTTCTGGACAAGTTATTCAAGGCTGGGAACAAGGTTTTTCTGGAATGAAAGTTGGGGAAAAGAGAAGATTGACTATTCCACCTGAAATGGGTTATGGGGATAGAGCTACTGGTTCAATACCTGCAAACTCTGTTTTGATATTTGAAGTAGAATTAATTTCTATTTCTTAACAGAAAACTTTAAAATGGCTAGAATTAGATTTACTAGAGTAAAATGTCTGTTGCAGAACTTAAAAAAGAGGTTGAAGGTATAAAAAAGAAATCCATCGTTAGATTGTCTAATGGTGAACCAATGAAATATCATATTACTTATGATACTTTTGGCCAAACTTTGGAACCTGTTTATTTCTGGACTTTAGATTTTTTGAGAAGTAGCTCACCTAGCGGTTTAGGTTTTGATGTTAGTAAAGTTGAGGAAGAATTTGAGGCTAGTGCTGGTGGTGCTTATTTTGGTGAATTGGGTGCCAGGGCTAGTGCAATGCAAGATAGAGCTATGGCTATTTTGAGACAAGTTAATGGTGTTATTAAAGAAGTAATCAATTTAATTTACGATTTAAAAGAATATGAGATGAGGTTGGAAGTTTATGACCATGCCGATCCTAAAAAAGAACCAAGTGCAGTTAAGAGAGAAAGTGCAGAGCATTCTTTGAAAAGCATTTGGATGGACCAGGTCGATGTTAAGACTGGTTTGGGTTCTATCAATAACTTGACTAGGGGTGATTTGCAATTTGTTACTCTTAGAGATGCATTTATGCAAGCTAAAAGTATAAAAGATGTTGATAGAATTGATTTGAATAAAAGAGTTAAAATAATTCTTAAGAAAAAATTTGAAGAATATTCTAATTGGAGAGGCGTTGGTGAGGATGAATTGAGAAAGAGATTTTCAATTGAAAAAAATTATTTGAAATCTCAGATTGATTCTTTGAAACTTTATACTAAATGGGCCAAACCTTATTTGAGAGCTGCTCAGAAGTTGGGTATGAAGGAAATGGGTGGAGATAGCAGGCTGGCAAATCCAGACATTGTTGCTGCATTCAATAACATGCAAATGGAATTAAGTTTGCTTGCTAAGAAGGAAATAAAACTAGATTCGGATAAGAAATTTAAGAATAAGTATTATGCATGCATTGTTGTAGATTTTGTTTATAGAACTGCTCCTCAAGCAGTTAGATCCGGACAATCTACTCACTACGCACATGTTGGCATAATTGATGTTTATTTCAAAGCTTATGCTTTTACAGATAAAGAGTTAGAAAAAGTGCAAAGAGTTGAAGTGTATGAAGATATGGAATTGGTTGACCATTTAACCGATGTTAGTTTGAAAGATTTGACTAAAGATCTTGACCATTTTTTGGATGATGAAGAGGAAGTAGAAGAAAAAAAAGTTTTCGTTTTACCTAACCCTCTTAAAGGTTTCAAAGAACTTGTTGCTCCATTAAAGAACGTTCCAGAGTTTTTTGGAGATTTTAAGCCAAAAGGAACTTCTTACCAAGAAAGTAAGTTGAAAGCTGCTGCTAAGGCAAAAGCTAAGGGTAGTTGTTTAACACTTTACGATGTGTTCAAGAAAGCCCACAGAATGATAACATGGTGAGTAAAAAATTAAAAGAAGAATTAAAAAAGTTTAGAGATAAGTTAGAAAAGTTAGATAGTAATCAAGATAAAATTGTTTTTCTTAGAAATTTTGTAATAAATAAAAAAAATAATGAAAGATTAAGGGAAGAAGCTGTTAAGCTTTTAAACATTTTAGTTAAAGATGCTAGTTTGGAAGGTCTTGTTTCTAAAAGGGGAGAATTATCTTTGAAGGATATTGAACCTGTTCAAGGTGTTGAGCAGAGAGTTATTGAAGTTCCTGTAAGTTCTAGAAGAAAAGTTGAAGATGAAGATGAACCAGGTCATGTTGATTATTCTGTTGGCGGGGGTCCTGGTAAGTTTTATTCCGAATCTGAGAATGTTACTTTGAAACATTTGAGGGAGTTTTTAAGAAGTAAAGGTGTAATGGGCTCTTCAACAACAAGCTTACCAGAGTTAAAGGGGCAAATCTCTGATTATTTTGGTGGAAGGATAGCAGACAGCAGATTGGAGAGTTATACAAGTCTTTTTTCTGCAGATGAAGTAGGATATCAAATGTTAAGCACTTCTGAAAAAGATAAAGATGATGAAAACACTTTTAACCTTGAAGGTAAAGAACAAAAGTATTACAAAGCAGGTGATAGTTAATGGCGTTTCATGACAAATACTTTGATTCTATGGATGGTAGCTATAGTTTGTCTTTTGGTGAACAAGGTATTCCTACTAGTCCAATGACTCCTGTGCAAATTCAGGAGTTGGCTAAGACTCTTAATATGGGTGTTAAGAACGTTGAAGTTGGTACTATTTCTCCAGAGAATTTTGAAACTATTCCAAAACAACATTTTGATGAAATGAGGCGTTTGGCTAAGTTGAGTGACGCAAAAATTTCTCTTCATGCTCCATTATTTGATATGGCTGGCTTTACACAACAAGGTTGGAAAGAGGAAGATAGAAAAGATTCTGAAGTATATTTTAAGGAAATTTTAGATAAAGCACATAGACTAGATCCAGATGGAAATATTCCAGTTGTTGTACATTCTACTGGTGCAATGGTTCCTGGAGATAGATATGTCCCCGATGAAAAAGGTAGAACTTTGTTTACTAAGGATAGATATGTTTCAGATGGTAGAGGTAGAAAAGTTTTCAAAAAAGGTGAAGCTGTGAAAGAATCTATTATGACTGTAAATCAAGATACTGGACAACTTGCACCTTTAGTTAGGAAAAAAAAGTTTTCTCTGAGAGGAGAGAAAGATTGGTCTCCTGAAGAACAGTTATCTGCAGTAAATAGTACTCAATGGGAAAATAAAAAATTAGAGTTGGCTTCAGGTTTAAAAAATTATAATGAGATAAGAAATGATATTAAACGTGAACAGCTAGGTGAAGATTTTCTTGAAATGCAAATAAGAATTGGACAAGATAGAAAAGGTGAGAAACACTTGACTGAAGAAGAAAAAGATAAATTCAATTCTATGATACATGATTTAAATGTTAGAGGGAGGCAGATGGAAGAATTCAATAGTGATTTGAATATGAAATTTGAAGGCATGGTTGATGATTTTAGGAAATCTGCACCACTTGGATTTAATCCAGGATACGAAAAAAATAAAGAAAAGTTGAAGAAACTTGAGAAGGAATATAAAAATGAATTTATTAAGATGGTGAAATCTGAAGAAAGAGAAAAAAAGTTAGCTAAAATGCAAGGAAGAACTAAAAAAGAAGAAAATGTTTATGTTAGTAAATTTCATAGAGATCCTAGTCTTTTGTTTGGTGAACTTTCTCAACTAAGTGCTCCCGAAACTTTTGTTTCTACGGAAGATTTTCATAAGAAAAAAGTTAGTGAAACCGTTAAGACTGCTGCAATGCATGCTTATTCCAAATATGGTAGTAAAGCTCCGGTGATTGCAATTGAAAATATGTATGGTGGCGATAATGTTCTTTCTAGGGCAGATAATTTGAAGGATGCAATTAAAGAAAGTAGAAAGAAATTTGCTAGAGAGTTAATGAAGAAAAAAGGTTTGAATAAGAATCGAGCAAAGAAAGTTGCTGATGCTATGATAGGTGCAACATGGGATGTTGGTCATTCCAATATGTTGAGAAAACATGGTTTCTCTGATAAAGAAATTGTTGCAGAAGCGAAAAAAATTGCACCTTATGTTAAACATATTCATTTAACTGATAATTTTGGTTATACTGATTCTCATTTGCCATTAGGTATGGGTAATGTTCCTATAAAAGATCAGATGAAAGAGATGGAAAAAATTAGTGAGTCTGCTAAGAATGCGAGGAAGATTGTTGAGTCTGGTGCTTATGCTGGTCAGTTTAAAGACAACCCAATACCCTATACATTAGAAAACATGAATTCTCCAGTTTATGCTCATGATGCTAGTCCTAACTGGTCACAGCTTAGAGATGTTTATGGATCGTACATGTATGGGTTTGGAGATATTATACCAGATA
>CAZUEV010000050.1:0-4219 GCA_964619355.1 Candidatus Woesearchaeota archaeon | reverse complement strand
ATGAAATCAGGCCTGATGCAAGACTTGCTGACTGGCAAAGTGAGGGTGGCAGCATGAGTAACGAATTTGCATATGTGGAAAAACCATTCATGGAACTTCTTGAAAAAAAAGGATGGAATATTATCCTATCTGAGAATGATGATAACAAGTTCTTGCCAAATCTCACACTAAGAAAAGGCTTTGATGAAGTTTTAATTGAATCAAGGTTAAAAGAAGCTATCAAGAATTTGAACGATTGGTTAGACGATGAACAAATAGAAGAAGTATATCAAGAGATCAATAGGATTGGGCTGAGAAAAGGATTGATTACTGCAAACCAAGAATTCTGGGAATTACTTCTTGAACCACCTGCAAAAAAGAATAAAAATATTCCAAATTCTAAACCAGAAGCCATCAAGATAATAGACTTTGATGAGCCAACTAATAATGACTTCTTAGCTATGAACCAATTCAGAGTTAATACTCCTGGTACACTGAGAGATTATATTATTCCAGATATAGTATTATTCATTAACGGTATCCCTCTTGGAGTTATTGAATGTAAATATCCTACACAAGTTGATGTTGAAGCAATGGAAGAAGCAATAACTCAACTTAAGAGGTATTCAAATACAAGAGAAGATGTTAGTGAACTTGAAGGAAATCCTAGATTATTTTGGTATAATCAAATTTTAATCTCTACAACAAAAGATGATTGTAGAATGTGTACGATTACGGGTGAATATGATCATTATCTAGAATGGAAAGATACCTACCCAGTAAAACTAGATTCTAAATGGAATTCTCAGGAAAAAATGATTCAGGGAGCTTTATCAAAGCAAGCAATTGTTGATTTAATCCGTAACTTCACAATATTCCAAGAAATGGCTGGAAACAAAATCAAGATAGTCGGAAGGTATCATCAGTATAGGGCAGTTAACAAAGTAATTGATAGATTAAAAAATGAGAAAACTCCCGATGAAAGGTCAGGTATTGTGTGGCATACACAAGGATCAGGTAAATCCATGTCAATGGTATTCTTGATTAAAAAACTTCGAACTATTGAATCATTGAAGCGATTTAAAGTAGTCATAGTTACAGATAGAACAGACCTAGAAGGACAATTAAAGGATACAGCAGGTCTTGCAGAAAAACCATATGTGATGAAGAACACAAAAGCGTTGACTGCTGAACTAAAAACAGACACAAGTAATCTTGTCATGGTAATGGCTCAGAAATTCTTGAAGAGAACTCAAAGAAAAAGAACTGATGAAGAACTTCCAGACTATGAAGAATTTCCAGTACTCAATGACTCCGAGAATGTGCTGGTGTTAGTAGATGAAGCACATAGAACACAAAGTGGAGTATTTGGTGATAATCTCGTAATCTCTTTACCAAAATCAACAAGAGTAGCATTTACAGGAACACCATTAATAGCAAAGAAAGTCAAGAAAAGAACATATGAAAGATTTGGAACGTACATCGACAAATACAAAATGAAAGAGTCCATTGCTGATGGTTCTACTCTGAGAATAAAATATGAAGGAAAAACAGTCAGATCAAGAATCAAGAGTAAGGAAAAGATGGATGTTGAATTCGAAGATATGTTCGAAGACAAAACAAAAGAAGAATTAATTGCAATAAAAAAGAAATATGGCACAAAAGGAAATATTCTTGAATCTGAGAAGAGAATAAAGAAAATTTCAAAAGACATAGTAAAGCATTATTTTGAGAACATATTTGACGATGGATTCAAAGCCCAGGTTGTAGCAAGCAGTAGAATTGCAGCAGTCAGATACAAAAATGCCATTGATGAATCTCTAAAAGAATACATCAAGAGGTATGCTAGTCGGCCACATGCTGATACTGAAAGAGTTAAACGAATGAAATTTATTTCATCAGTTTGCAGAATTACTTGGAAGAATAATGATAAACCTGAAACAATTAGGTTTGCCAAAGATGCAGTTAAAAAACTGGGCGAAGAAAACATCAACTTCAAAAGTAAATACGACCTGAAGAAACCAAATTCAAGTATTGGATTCTTAATTGTAAAAGACATGCTTCTAACAGGATTTGATGCACCAATAGAACAAGTGATGTATATAGATAAAATAATGACAGACCATACATTACTTCAAGCAATCGCCAGAGTTAACAGAGTTACCAAAGGAAAAGATGTTGGTCACATTGTAGATTATTATGGAATTACAAACCATCTAAGAGAGGCTCTAGAAGCATATGCTACAGATGATTTACAGCTAGATGATGTATTCACAAATATTAGTACTGAGCTTCCAATATTAAAGCACAGGTATGAACAACTAATCAAACTCTTTAAAGATAATAAGATAACAAAGATAGAAGAATATGTAAACTACAAAATCAAAAGAGTAAATGAACAAATAAAGATACTTGAATCATGTCTAGATGCTCTTGAAGATGTTAAAACAAGAGCAGACTTCAATGTCAAATTCAAACTATTCCTAAAAAGCATGGACATACTCATATCCAAACCAATTTCAAGACCCTACATTCCTGCACTAAAAGCATTTGGACACATACACAAAAGAGCACAAAGTAGATTTAGAGATGACTCAATAAACATACTTGGAGCAGGAATAAAAGTCAGAAAATTAATAGATGAACACCTCATCTCAATAGGAATCAATACAAAAATCAAACCAGTTGATATAACTTCTGAAGATTTTGAAGAAGAACTAAACAAAAACAGATCGGCAAGATCACAAGCATCTGAAATGGAACATGCAATTAGAAAACACTGTAAAGTTATGTTAAACAGCGATCCAATATACTGCAAAAAAATCAGTGAAAAGTTAGAAGAAATACTCAAACAATTCAGAACCAATTGGGACGAACAAGTAAAATTGTTTAAAAGTTTAAAGGAAGAGATAAAAAAGAACAAAATTCTTAGAGAGAGTAATTCTGGATATGGAAAATATGAACCTTACTATGATCTAGCTGAAGACATAATTTTTAAGAATAAAAAACCAAATAAAGAAGAAATTAAAGAATTAAAAAAATTAATTGTTCAAATTGTAGACATAATAGAAATTGAAACTGGAAAGGTTGGATTTTGGGGTAACCCTTACAAAATAAAAATTTTAAAATCTATTTTAGATGATTTTTTACTAGACTCATCAAAAAAAATATACGAAAATAAAGAAAAAATAGTTTCCAACTTGATAAAATTAGCAAAAAACAGACAATAAGATGAAACAATACAAACATAAGGATGTTAAATACACTCTAAAAAATAGCAAGAGAAAAACTTTGAGTATTTATATTGAAAGAGATTTTTCAGTATCAGTTTTAGCTCCAAAAGAATTGGATTTAGAAAAAATAAACAAGATAGTAGATTTGAAGAGATATTGGATACATAAATCAATTTCTGAACTAAAAGAGTTAAATAAAACAAAAGCAAATCGTTCAATAATTGATGGGGAAGGATTCTTATTCTTAGGTAACAGTTACAGATTAAAAATAAATGAAGATCAAAAAGAACCAATAAAAATTTTGGGCAAATATCTTATATTAAACCCAAATAAATCTAAGAATCCTAAAAAAAGCCTAATAGAATTTTATAAAGATAAGGGAAATTTAAATTATAAAGATAGGATTGAAATTTTTAGTAAAAAAATGGGAGTGAATCCTAAACAAGTAAGGACAATGAATTTAAAAAACAGATGGGCATCAAATTCAAATGGGAACTTAAACTTTCATTGGAAATTAACCATGGCACCCCAAACAATAATTGATTATATAATAGTACATGAACTAGCCCATTTACAAACACCAAAACATAACAACAAATTTTGGGAAATAGTTGAATCTATGATGCCTGACTATAATGACAGGAAAAATTGGCTAAAAATTAATGGTGCTAATTTAGATGTCTAAATTTTTAAATTTCTGATCTTTAAAACTATAAAACTCTTTTTTTGTAATAACCAAATGATCTAAAACCTTAATCCCAACCTTCTCCCCAGCACTAACCAACATTTCAGTAACCCTCTCATCCTCAACAGAAGGACTAACATCACCAGAAGGATGATTATGAACTAAAATAACAGAATTAGCACTCTCACGAATAGCAGTCTTAAACACCTCGCGAGGATGTACTAAAGAACTATTCAAAGTACCTATAGAAACAACCTCTTCCTTAATTACATTGTTCTTAGTATCTAAATATAAACAAATAAAATACTCTTTCTTTAAACTA
>CAZUEV010000049.1:0-4247 GCA_964619355.1 Candidatus Woesearchaeota archaeon | reverse complement strand
AACGTTGCGAAGAAAGAATTAGCTGAAGATTTTCTAGATATGATTGAAAGGTACATTAAAGACGCAAAATACTTTCGGGAGAAGGGAAATTGGGTTACTGCCTTTGCAGCTCTGAATTATGCACACGGTTGGTTAGACGCAGGTGCAAGAGCAAAAATATTCGATGTGAATGATTCTAGATTATTTACTGTAGACGACTAAGCTACATCCCTAATATCTCTTATTTTTCTCTTATCAATAACTGGTTGATTACCCTCACCATCAACTACAACAAGATGTCCACCCCTTATCAAAGGACCGGCATCACTTTCTTCTTCAACAGTATCTTCTAAGCTGGGAACTGAACCAACAATTCTTAACCTATCAAATCTCTCTTCTCTTTCCATACCACCAGAAGTAATGGCAACTACATAATTATCAGAATCTACATGATAAATTTGAGAACAATAAACATCTCCGCCCTCCTTTCCTTTATATTCAGATAACTCTACTTCTTTCATAAATAAAACAACTAAAAATCAATTATAAAAAGTTTATTAAACAGAATTCTTAATCTCCATTCCTTGCTTCAGGATGAAATCGTGGATACCAATCGGCTAACATTCTATCAATTTTTCTATGGAACTCTTCCAATGATTTATTATTATTAATTATTATATCGGCCATTCTGCCAACTAAATGCAATTGTTGTTTAGTACTTATCTCACTAAACTCAACTCTTTCCTTCTTAACAAAATCTTCAAAAGTCTTGGGATCTCCAGCCCTATTTCTTTTTTTAGTCCTATCAAATCTATTCATTTGTGGAGAAATAACATTAACTAAAATAAAATCAGGGAATTTCATCAATTCAACAACTTCTCCCTTATTCCTAATGGAAGTAATAACATAATCTTTCTTAGGTTTTATACGACTAGCAACTCTTTTAGCCAGCTCACCTGCACCGGATTTTTCCCTTATTTCATTGCCTAAATTAATTTGATTTTCCTTAGAAAGTTTTTTTCTCTTTTTCTTTAATTCTTTTCTAATATCATCTGATAAAGAATAATGTGTAAATTTCTCGCCTTTCAAAAACTTGGCGACTTCAGCTTTTCCAGCACAATAATATCCAGTAACCCCAATTATCATAAAAGGGGGAGTGTAAAAAAGCTTAAAAGTGTAACGAATTGGTGAAAATCTTTATAAATTAACAAACATTCACTTCTCACCATGAAAAAAACGATATTAGCGTTAGGACTTATTGGTGTTTTGGCCGCTAGTTGCGATAAAAGAACAATAGAAGAAGATTTCACACCAATAACAATTACTGGCGAATATGGAAACACTCAATTAGCAGATAATGTTACAACAGATATTAGATCAACTGACTGGAATTATAGATTAACTTTCGACGCAGAATATGGGTTATCTTATGATGTTTTAATACACTTTTGCTGCAGAGATCAAGAACAGATACATTTTGCACAAAGAATAACAAAAGGAACTAGAATGTATGCAGATACTAACGAACTAATAGAATTAGATTCATCTAAAAATCCTGGAATGGGCCTTATGAATTCAAGTGATTTAAGATTCCAATAGAAACCTTTTTAATTCTCATTTCCAAATTTTAACATATGAAAAAAGTAGTGATAAGTCTGGGTGGTTCTCTAGTTGTTCCAGATAAAATAAACCATTCCTATCTAAAAAAATTCAAAAAATTAATCACAGATTTCTCAAAAAGAAACAAAGTAGTAATTATCGTTGGTGGTGGCTCAACAGCCAGAAACTACATGAATCCAAAATTCAGTACAAAAAAGAATAGCAGACTAGGAATAACAGCTACAAGATTAAACGCGAGATTAGTATCTGCAGTCTTCAAAAAAGAAAATTCTATTCCAATTAGACTGTCAGAAGTAAAAAAAGACCTAAAGAAGTCAAACATAGTAATCTGTGGAGCTTTGGGTTACAAAATAAAATGCACAACAGATGGAAACGCAGCTCAAGTAGCAAAACTAATCAAAGCAGATTACTTAATTAATATAACAAATGTCAAAGGTTTACACGACAAGGACCCAAAAACAAACAAAACCGCCAAATTCATACCAAAAATTTCTTTCAAAGACTTCTTAAAAATAACAAATAAAATAAAATTCAAAGCAGGACAACATTTTGTTCTAGATCAGTTCGCAGCAAGATTAATAGCAAGAAGAAAAATAAAAACAATAATAATTGGTCCAAGTTTACCAAATCTAAAAAAAGTTCTTTCAAATAAAAAGTTTATAGGAAGCACTATTAATTAAAGATGGATATTCAGAATTTAATAGCTAATTACGGTTAATTGCGTTATTATTACTACAAAAATTTAAAGATAAATGAAAACTTTATATAGTCCTATTTTTACTTTTCAATCATGAAAGCAATATGTGTCACGGGATCAGTTGGAACTGGAAAAACCACTTTAGCAAAAAAACTAGCTAAAAAATTAAAATACAATTATATAGATGTGCACCACCTTGTAGTAAAAGACAAACTACACGAATCATATGACGAAAAAAGAAAATGTTATGTAGTAGACACAGATATACTAAACGAACACTTAATAGAATTAATAAAAGAATCCAAAAGAAAATTAATAATTGATTCACATTTAAGCCATTATCTTCCAAAAAAATATGTAGACCTATGTATAGTTCTAACAACAGATCTAAAAATATTAACAGAAAGACTAAAAAAAAGAAAATACTCAAAAGAAAAAATATTAAATAATGTACAGACAGAAATTTTTCAATTATGTTCCGTAGAAGCAAAATTCAAAAACCATAACACTTTAACAATAGATACAACAAGAGGATATAATCTCAAAAAAATAATAAAATTCGTTAAAAATGAAACAGCTGGTACTAGCTCAAAATAAAGAAATAGAAAAGAAATTAAAGATAGAAACTGAAAAAGTAATAATAATCAAAACTACAACAAATAATCTAAGAAAAGACATTCAAAACGCAAAAAAACCAGTAATAATTCTAGGTGGAGACGATAAAGTAAACAGATTAGCAGTAGAAAACAAAAAAGTAGATATTCTATTAAGCCCAGAAAGAGGAAAAAGAAAAGATCACTTATTCTTCAGAAACTCCGGATTAAACCAAGTTCTTTGTAAATTGGCTCAAAAAAACAATGTAGCAATAGGATTCAACTTCTCAGACATTTTAAACGCTCAAGACAAAGATAGGCCAAAAATACTTGCAAGAATGGCACAAAATGTCAAATTTTGCAAAAAATATAAAGTAAAAATGGTATTTTCAACATTTGCAACAGAAAAATATGAATTAAGAAATAAAGAAAGTTTAGCTAGTTTCGCCAGGTTTCTCAGGGTTTGATTTGCCATAAATTTTGTAAGCATCACCATATCCAAAAGATGAATTAGAATATGAACCACTGGCACTGGATGCTCTGAATCCCTGATATTCAACACCAAAAACATAAGTAGCACCTAATTTTTCTGCTTCTTCCACCATAGCCTTATTTACAGCCAAAATTTGGTTTATTGAAAGAGGGGGATTTTCACCAGAACACGAACCTGAAACAATACGGACCAATTCTAATTTAGGTACAGTCTCATCCCTTCTAGCTTCGTGATAGCTTTGTTTTATTAATTTTACTTCTGCCATTTTAAATCAGGAAACTAATATCATTTATAAACCTTCCTTTAAATTACCACTTCAAAGTTAATCTCAAATAACCCTAAAAACACCTTAATTCCACGAAACCTTTATATATTTTCTCAATTATATATAATCTACTAAATATCTACTCAAAATGGATGAAGAAATCAAGATTAACTTTTCAAAACCTATGTTGGTTCTAAAAATTAGAGAAACGTACAAAGCTCCTTATCATAAAAATAAGTTCATAACAGTTAGAAAGCCAAATTGTGAAAGTAATGCAGAATTCAAGAGATTCATGCACCAATTCACTGGAAACTGGTCAAGTGGAAGTTATGACATCCAATTTGTTCTAAAAGAAGGTAATTATATTCAAAATACAATATATTCAACATTAGTAAGAATAGACATCAGAGATGGAAAAGTAGTAAAGGTTTGGAGAGCTTCACCCTATTCAAGAGCAGATTATCCAATCCAAGCAATATTCAAAGAAACTAAAAAGAAATCAACCAAGAAAAAGATAGTTAAGAAAAAACCAGCTAAAAAGGCTGTTAAGAAAAAAGTTCTAAAAAAGAAGAAAAAACCAGAAAGAGGAAAGCAAAAGGT
>CAZUEV010000048.1:0-4255 GCA_964619355.1 Candidatus Woesearchaeota archaeon | reverse complement strand
GATATTCCGGACAATTTCATACTCCTTCTGAAGGATGTTTGCAAGGTGCAGAGATATTTGATAATGCGAAAATAGCCGAAGATGTTGAATTTCTTTTAACTCCTGGACATACTGTAGATATGATTTCTGTGTTGGTGAAAACAGATAAAGGAAATATTGTTGTCTGCGGCGATGCTATGCCTTCTAAAAATTTTATTGATATGGAAAAGAAACCTATTGTGAATTTAATATACAATTTAGAATTATTTGATGAAAGTAGAAAAAAGATTTTAGATGTTGCAGATTATATTATTCCCGGACATGGTGGATTAATAAAAATTAAGTAATTTATTTCTTTAATTTTCTTTTAAGTTTTGGCCAGTCTTCTTCTGCAGCAATATAGCCTACACATCTTTTTGATCCACATTTGCAAGTATGTTCTTTATAGTGATCTAGATTATACCCATAGTTGTAAGTTAGTTCTTCGCCTTTTTTTATCTCTTTTATAGAAATTACCCAAATATGTCCTTTAATTATATCTACTTCACAATTTGGACCACAGGAATGATTTATCCATTTGGCAGTATTGTATGAAAAGTTCCCATCCAAGTCATATCGTTTATTTAATTCAAAAATGTAGACTCCTCCAGAAATAGTATGATTTTTTGAGTTTTCTAAAACTTTTTCTCCACGCCTATCCCCTTCTGCTCTTGTAACTTTTTCACCCACATATTCTATTATTTTAGTATTTGAGGGAATATCTTTCTTAGCAAAAATTCCATTTCTGTGTATCTTAGATTTTTTTACACTTACATATTCTGATGTTGTTCTTTTCATTGGTGCTCCCTCGCGGCATGAGTTTATAAGTTTTTCTTGATGTGCCAAATAAAAAGATTTATAAATAAGTTATTTTCATCACGTTCTATAGGATAAGTTGGTTTTAGCTTACTTATTCCTGAAATAACTTATTTTGAAAAAATGGCAAGGATGTATTCAAGAAACAAGGGAAAGAGCGGAAGTACTAAACCTCTAGAAAGTAAGAAAGTTTCGTGGGTTAGATATAAGCCTGCTGAAGTTGAGAGTTTGGTATTGAAGTTGGCCAAAACTGGCTTGAAACCTTCTAAAGTTGGTTTAATTTTGAGAGATTCTTATGGTATCCCAGATGTTAAGATTATAACTAAGAAGAGTATAACTAAAATTCTTGAAAAAAATAAAGTTGTTTATAAAATTCCTGAAGATTTGTCTGCTTTGATAAAAAGGCAAATTGATATATTAAAACATTTTGAATCAAATAAACAGGATAAAACTGCAAAAAGGGGTTTGCAATTAACAGAGAGTAAGATCAATAGATTAATTAGGTATTATAAAAAGTCCAAGAGACTACCTGCTGATTGGAAATATGATAAAAATAAGGCAAGATTATTAGTTGAAAATTAAAATGGCACAGAAAAGGAAAAGAACACAACTTGTAAAGAAGAGAAAAAAGAAAACATGGTTTTCTATCTTAGCCCCCACTGAATTTGGAAAGAAAGAATTGGGTGAATGTTACTTAGCAGATAAAAAAGAATTAGTGGGCAAGAGAATTAGGGTCAATATGATGGCTGTTGCTAGGACAAGAAATCCAAATGTAAGATTAACTTTTGAAGTAAAAGACGTTAAGGAAGATATTTGTATATCTGATTTGGTCCTATATAATTTATTGCCTGTTTCTATAAAACGTATGGCTAGGAAAGGTAAAACGAAGATCGATATTTCTAAAATTTTGAAATCTAAAGATGGAGAGCTTGTAGTAAAATACATTATTGTAACTAAAAATAAAGTTCCAGGTGGAGTTTCAAGAGCTATAAACAATGCTTCTGTTGATTTGATTAGTAGTGAAATAAAGAAGAAGAATTCTTCAGATGTTTTTGACTCTGTTATTAATTATTCTTTGCAAAAAGATATGAAAGATAAATTGAAGAAGATATACCCAGTTGATACTTTTGAAGTTAGATATTTGAAGAAGAGGGAAAAAACCCAAAAACTTTAAATAAGCTTAATTAGTTTATTTCTATATGTTTGAAAAGAAAAAGGGGTTGATTATTTGTTTTGTAGTTATTTTTCTATTGCCTACTGTTTATGCAGGATTAGCTGAATATAACTCCACTTTTGGAGCTCCTTACTGTAATGATATGGGTGATTCTCTATGTATTTCTGGTTCTTCTTTATTACAATGTGCTGGTAGTCAGCCCGCTCCAGGACCAGAACCAAATCAGCCAAACACTATTGATTCTTGTGTAGATCCCAATTCAATAGGCGATTGTCATGTTGATGAATCTATAGAGAACGTAACTATTGTTAATTTAAATGGTACTGATTTTGAACCCGGAAATACAATTATGGTTAATTTCACTGCTTTTTGTTATGGAACTATTGATAGGGTAGCTGTGTATTATGCTAATGATACTTCGGATGTTAATTGGAAAAGAATAACGGCGGGAAATCCTACATGTACTGTAGAGGACACATTCGAAGAATTTTCTGAAACTTTTGTTCTAGATGGCACCAATGGAACACATGCGATTAGAGTTATTAATACATATGATCGCGATATTGCTTCTGCTTGTGATGGTAGAGCTTATACTGATTATGATGATGTAGTTTTTTCTGTTGATACTGCATCCATTCCCCCTTCTACTGCACCATCTGTTAGTCTAAATAATCCTTTTGATGATTATAATATATCTGTAGATTCAATTCTCTTCAACTGGACTGCTTTAGATGATAATGATGATAGTTTATTGTGTAATCTTACAATTAATGGTGTTGTTGATGTAAGTGCTGTTGAATCTTTAAATAATACTCCAACACTTGTTAATGTTACTGATTTCTTAGATGGTTCTTACTCCTGGAATGTTAGTTGCATAAATGACTATAATTTGACCAATTCTTCTGAAACTAGAACATTCTTTGTTGATACAACAATACCCAATCTTACTGTGTCTTCACCTATTGAAGGATATAATTATACATCTACAACTATCAATTTGAATTATACAGTTCAGGATAGTGGAAGTGGTATAAATTCTTGCTGGTATACAAATACAACTGGTGGAACAGAAATATTGACAAATTGTCAAGACACTACATTTTATTCTTATGAGGGTTCTAAGTCTATAACTGTTTATGTAAATGACACATTAGGTAATGAAGATTCTATTACTATTAATTTTGTTGTAGATGTTACTGGACCAGTTGTTAATTTGGAGAATCCTGCAAACGGTAGTATTGAAACTGCTTCTAGTACTGTAACTTTCAGTTATAATGTTACTGATTCTTTTAGTGATATTTCTTATTGCTCCTTATACTTAGATGGTGTGCTTAATGAAACTGATAACTCAATTACAGATGGTGTTAGTCAAAGTTTTGAAAAGAATTTGGGCAATGGTGATTATAACTGGTATGTCGGGTGTGTAGATATTTTGGGTAATTTTGGTAATTCATCAGCCAGAATATTAACTGTTGATTATACGCCCGCTTATGCACCAACAATAAATTTGATATCTCCTGCTAATGGATCCACTTCAACTAACCAAGATATGACCTTTTCATATAATGTGACGAGTGTTTTGAATATTTCTAGTTGTAATTTAACTTTGAATGGGGTTGTTGATTCTACAGATTCTTCAATTACCAAAGATGTGACACAAACATTTGGTAAAACTTCTATGAGTAATGGTGTATACAATTGGTCCATTGATTGTATTGATTTGAATGATAATATTAACTCTAGTGAGGAATGGATTGTAATTGTTTCCTATACTGCTCCAAGTGGTGATGAACCTGGTGGAGATCCGAGCGGTGGAACCGGAGGCACTTCATCAACAAGTGATGATGATAATGAAACAGTTTCCAATAGTTCTGTTAGTGATGATACAGATACTGTCTATTTAAATATCACAATACCAGATGGTACCAATAGTTCTGATCAGCAAGAGAGTGGAAATCTACTAACTGGTTTTGCTACATTTGCAGATAAATTTACTGAGTTTGCAGGAAGCAACCTTGTAAGGCTGATTGTATTTATTGTATTTTTTGTTGGATTGCTCGCATTGTACTTTTGGTTGATTAGAAAAAAGAAATCAAAATCAAGAAAGAAAAAACGTTCTAAAAAGAAGAGAGGCAAAAAATTTAAATAGCTTTTATTTATTTAAAATACTACTATGAGAGATAAAAAAAAGGTGATGCATACTTCACTGGTTGCTGCCGTGCAATTGGTTGGTTTAATATTTATTCT
>CAZUEV010000047.1:0-4346 GCA_964619355.1 Candidatus Woesearchaeota archaeon | reverse complement strand
AAACAATATTGTGGTCCATGTCAACGTGTCAAGTTAAGGTTAGCAATTTAGAATTATTTTGATTTTTTATGTATTATTACTGCGTAGGTGATTATTATTGCTGTAACTACAACTCCGATTATGAATCTTAGAATATCACTTGTTCCATCAAACCCAACTATGAATCCGTAGATTATTGTACCTATTCCTGCCATTGCAGTTCCTGCGCTTATGCTGATCATAGATAATAGGGCTAAACTTGCTGATACTACAATTATTCCTGTTATGATTGCTATTATGAATATATTTCTTGACCAATTGTCTCTTGCATCGTCAAATTCATTTCTACATTCTTCTTGTTCTGCTATCTCTTCATTTGTTAGATTTTGTTCTAGTCTTAATACATCTTGATCTCTCTCACAGAAATCTTCATACTCTGGAGATGGATAGAATGCATGAAAACCTAACAAAGTTAGTGAGAAAAGAATTATTGCTATTCCAATTCCAAAGATTACATTCATTACTTTGGTCATAGTTTTTTCTTATTTTTTGAGTATTTAAGTTTTGCTAAATGATTAGTTTTAAATAGTTGTTTTATGAATTTTTTTTATGAAAGATGCTTATTCTAAAAATGAGGAACAAGTTGTAAAGTTCTTAGAGACTAATTCTAAAACTGGTTTAATGGAAAGAGATGCCAGATTAAGATTGAGTAAGTATGGTAAAAACTCTTTGATTCATTTAAAGAAGGTTTCTAGTCTTACAATATTTATTAGGCAGTTCAAAAATCCACTTATATATATTTTATTAGCTGCAATTGTTGTTTCTTTTTTAATTCAGAGATTTGTAGATGGTTGGGTTATTTTTGCCATAGTTATTTTGAATAGTTTGCTTGGTTTTTATCAAGAACATAAAGCAGAGAAATCGTTAGAGTTATTGAAAAAGATGGGTGCTCCACATGCTAAAGTTATTAGGAATGGTGTTACCAAAGTAATCAATTCTGATGAAGTTGTTCCAGGAGATATTTTAGTTTTAGAAACTGGAGATAAAATTTCTGCTGATGCTAGAATTTTGAAATCTGGAAAATTAGAAATCAACGAATCTGTTTTGACTGGTGAATCTTCTCCAGTGAAGAAAAAAATAGGTGCTTTGAAAGGGGACCTTGTTTTAGCCGAAAGGATAAATATGGCTTATGGTGGAACGATTGTTACTTATGGTCACGGTTTAGCTGTTGTTACTGGAACTGGTGGGAAAACAGAATTTGGAAAAATTGCGAGTTCTTTATCTGAAATGAAAGATGAAGAAACTCCATTGCAAAAGAATTTGGCAACTTTTAGTAAGAAAATTGGAATTGGAGTTTTGGGCATTGTTATTTTATTGTTTATTATTGGATTTTTTAGGAAACTTGATTTTGTGCAGAATTTTATGACTGCTGTTAGTTTAGCTGTTGCTGCAATTCCAGAAGGGTTACCAGCTGTTGTTACAATTACATTAGCTTTGGGTACTCAAAGGATGGTTAAAAGTAGAGCATTGGTTAGGAAATTATCTTCCATAGAAACTCTTGGTTCTACCACTGTTGTTTGTAGCGATAAGACTGGAACATTAACTGCTGGAGTAATGGATGTTACACATGTTTATGTTGATGGAATGATGGTAGGTGTAACTGGTGAGGGTTATTCTACCGATGGCAAGTTTACGATTTCAGGTAAGAGTTTCGATCCAAAAAGAATTGATAGCTTGTTGGAATGTGCATGGTTATGTAATGATTCTAAGTTGAAAGGTTTGTTTGGTGATCCAACTGAGTTAGCTTTGAAAGTTGTTGCTAAGAAAGGGGGAATTGATGTTGAAGGCTATGAAAGAGTAGATGAAGTTCCATTTGATTCTTCTAAAAAATATATGATTACATTGGATAGGAAAGGAAATAAGAAAGTTCTACATTTGAAAGGTGCTCCAGAAGTTGTTTTAGATAAATGTAATTTTATTTTAGTTAATGGAAGAAAAGTACATTTTACTTCTAAAATGAAGGAGAAGATACTCGATACTAATCATAAGATGGCAAAAAATGCTTTGAGAGTTCTTGGTTTTGCTTATGCTGAAGATGGAAATAAAAAGAATTTGACATTTTTGGGCTTAATTGGAATGAGAGATCCTCCAAGGAAAGAGGCTAGAAATGCTATTAATGTTTGTAAAAAGGCTGGAATAAAAGTTGTAATGATTACTGGCGATAATTCAGATACTGCCCAGGCCGTTGCTAGGGAGTTGGGTTTGGGTACTGAAGTGATGATTGGCAGAGAGTTGGAAAAATTGTCTGATGATCGGTTAAAACATTTGGTAAAGCAGATTGATATTTTTGCAAGAGTAAATCCTGAGCACAAAGTTAGGGTTTTGAAAGCTTTTCAAGCTAATAATGAAATTGTTGCAATGACTGGAGATGGTATTAATGATGCTCCTGCATTAAAGAGAGCAAATGTTGGTGTTGCAATGGGTAAGACTGGGACTGATGTAAGTCGTGAGTCAGCAGATATTATTTTATTGGACGATGGGTTTCATTCTATTGTTTTGGCCATAAAAGAAGGTCGTGCTATATTTGATAATATAAAGAAGTTTGTTAGGTTTTTATTTTCAGCTAATTTGGGAGAAATAGGTGTTATAGCTACTGCTATTTTTGCAGGATTCCCTTTACCTTTGTTGCCATTACAAATCCTTTGGATTAATTTGATTACAGATGGTATTCCTGCTTTGGCTCTTGGTGTTGACCCTCCTGAAAAAGGAATAATGAATAGAAAACCAAGAAAGATGAAAGAGGGTGTTTTGCATGGTTCTTATGGATTCTTGTTTTTGTCTGGTTTAATTGGAACTGTAATTACTTTGGCTATGTTCTTCCCTAGTTATTTGGATGGTAATTTAGATAAAGCTAGAACTTTGGCATTTATGACTTTGATTATGTTTGAATTGTTTTTAGTATTTAGTGCAAGGTCGAATGTTCGTGGAGCAATTGCAGAAGGAATATTTAGTAATAAATTCTTAGTATGGGCTGTTTTAGCTTCAATTGGTTTGCAATTTATCTTGTTATATACTCCTCTTGCCGGTATGTTTAGTTTGGTTAGTTTGGGATTGATTGATTGGGGAAAGATTATTTTGATTTCTTTAGCTGGAGTTTTTGCTTTGGAAATTGAGAAGAAGTTTGTTAATAGAAGATCTAAGTGATTTGAATTAGTTGAAAGTCTATGGATGTTAGAAGACTTTACTTTTGAGACTTTACTTTTTCCACTATAAATCCGATTATTGCACCAAATCCTAGGCAAAGAAATGGGATGGCGTACATAAAATAAAAGATAGCTTGTAAAGCAGGATTTGTTTGGTAAAAAGAACTTAATCTATTGAAATCTCCGAAGTAAGAGATTGCACTAAAGAAAGAAATTCCAGATATAATTACTCCAATGACAAATCCAATTATTCCTCCTTTTAACAAAGGTTTCATATTTTTGATAGAATTTATTATATATTTAAGTGTTATCAAGGACTAAGTCTTTTCATAGTTCTTGGAAAAGGTATTGCATCTTTTATGCTTTCTAAGTTGCATAACCATTGAACAAATCTTTCTGTTCCTAGGCCAAATCCCGCATGAGGTACTGAACCATATCTTCTTGAATCTAAGTACCAATCAGATTTACCAAGGTTCACGCCTTCTTTTTTTAGCCTATCTTTTATTTTCTTAATATCTGGTTCTCTTTGTGAGCCGTCAACTAATTCACCCACATTTGAAGCTAGTAAATTGAAGTTCATTCCAGTTCCCATTTTTTTTGGATCTTCTCCGTGATAGAATTTTAATATTTTTAATGGGTAATTTGTTACGACTACGAATTCACCATAATGTTTTACTAATTCTTTTTCTTCTTTTGTCCCTAGGTCTTCACCATATTTTGTTTTGAATCCTTTTTTGTTTAGAACTTTAATTGCTTGATCGTAAGTTATTCTTGGGAATGGTGATTTTATTTTTTTTAGTTTATCTTCTTTTATTTCTAAAATTTCTAAATCTTTTTTATTGTCTTTTAGTACTTTTTTTATTGAATATATTATGCATTCTTCTGCTATTTTTATAACATCATTTAGATTTGACCAAGCCGCTTCAACTTCAAAGTGCCAGAATTCTGTTAGATGCCTTCCAGTTTTAGATTTTTCTGCTCTAAAAGATGGTGCCATTGCATATACTTTTTCAAATGGGAAGATTAGACTTTCAGCATAAAATTGCCAAGATTGTGTGAGAAATGCTTTTTTTCCGAAGTAATTTACCTCAAATACATCTGATCCTCCTTCGCTTGTTTCTCCACTAAAACTTGGAGCTTCTGCTTCTATGAATTTTAAACTTC
>CAZUEV010000046.1:0-4426 GCA_964619355.1 Candidatus Woesearchaeota archaeon | reverse complement strand
AATAATTAAATCAAATTTCCCTTCAACATTTTCAAATAAATCAGAAACAACAGCATTTATGCCCAACGTCTTAACATGTTCAACACATTCAGGATTAATATCAAAGGCCAAAACCTCTGCACCAAGATCTTTGGCAGCTCTAGAAAGTACTCCAGAACCACAACCAACATCAAGAACTTTCATCCCAGGTTTAACAAACTCTTTAACTTGCTCTAAAATCAAATCAGAATCCTCTGCCGGTTCGTATATCATAATCAATAGCTCTTACCGAAAAATATTAAATGCTTTCCCTCTTTTCCACAATAGACACATTTACCTTTTTTCTTAGGTTGATCAAATGGAATATTCAAACTCTTTGCCCCATTACTGCTATCTTTTATCATATCTTCACATTTAGAACAACCACACCAGAAAGTTTTCACTATTTTTTTATCTTTAATTGCTTTCTTAAATTCACTAAAAGTTTTAACATCAACAATTTTACTATTCATAAACTTTTTAGCATTTTTATACAAATTATTTTGAATATCTTCAAGAGTAGAATCAACTTTCTTAACTAAACCACCAATTTTTATTATTTCTTTCTTACCAGTATCTCTTCTAACAAGAACAACTTGTTTTTTGGCAACATCTTTTGGTCCAACTTCAATTCTAATTGGAATTCCTTTAAGCTCCCACTCATTAAATTTCCAGCCAGCACTATAACCTTCCCTATCATCAAAAATAACACCGGACTTACTCAACTTCTTCTTAACGTCCTTGGCAAATTTAAGAACCTTATCTTTATCTTTCTTGAAAATTATTGGAACAACAACAACTTTATTAGAAACAATCTTTGGTGGTAAAACCAATCCGTTATCATCTCCATGGATTGCCAACATAACACCAATCATACGGCTACTAATTGCCCAAGTATTTTGAAAAGGATATTGTTTATTTTCATTTTTGTCTAAAAAACTGATATCAAATGCCTTGGCAAATTTCTTACCATCAAAATGAGAATCTGGTCCCTGAATTGCTCTGCCATTTGGTAAAATAAATTCTGTACTCCAAGTATACTCTGCACCAGCAAATTTTTCTTTATCTGTTTTCTGACCAACCAAAGAAGGTAAAGCTAAATATTCTTTAGAGAAATCTTCCCAAAGGGAAATAATATCTTTCATTTCTTTTTCAGCTTCCTTTCTAGTAGCAAAAACAGTATGTCCTTCATTCCACAAAAACTCTCTAGTTCTCAAAAGAGGAACAGGATTCTTGAATTCCCACCTAACCACATTATTCCACTGATTTAATCTCAAAGGCAAATCTTTCCAAGATCTAATCCACTTAGCATATGAAGGATACATTATTGTTTCAGAAGTAGGTCTAATAGCAAGTCTTTCCTTAAGTTTAGAATTGCCAGTGTGGGTTACCCACGCAACTTCTGGACTAAACCCTTCTACATGTTCAGCTTCTTTTTTAAGAAAATTCTCAGGAATCAACAATGGAAAATATACATTCTTAATACCCAACTTCTTAAGTTTTATATCAACTATTCTTTGAATATTTTCCCAAATAGAATAACAATCCTCTCTAAATACAATACAACCAGAAATATCAGTATAATCTACAAATTTGGATTTAGTAATAACTTGAGTATACCACTCAGAAAAATTCTCCGACTTCTTTACACTAAGTCCCTCGTCTCCTTTACTTTTCATAAACAAAACATTGAATATATACTATAAAAAGGTTTTTAGTTAAAAACATAACATTTAAATAGTAGTTATGAATATATATTCATAACATAAATGGAGGTAAATAAAGATGCCAAATTTAGATGGAACAGGACCAGACGGAAAAGGTCCAAAAACTGGAAGAAAAAGGGGTAAGTGTGAAGGTGCTGAAGGCGAAGGGGCCGAAGGTAGAGGGAGAGGTTTTGGGAGAAGGTTTTCAAACAGAAGAAAAAGAGACAACTAAAACTACCAAGACAAAGTAAAGAAGAAGAGTTATAATTAACTAAACTCTTCTTGTATTTACTGTTTAAAATTAATAAAAATGAAAGAATCAATGATTAAGTCTGCAAAAGGATTATGGAAAGCATTTCCAATGATAATTGGAACAATTTTGTTAGTTAGTTTGATTTCTGCAATAATTCCAGATTCATTTTATACAATGATTTTTAGTAAAAATTCTTTCTTAGATTCTTTAATTGGTGGACTGGTAGGGAGTATTTCTGCAGGCAGCCCAATAACTAGTTATATTTTTGCAGGTGAAATGTTAATTCAAGGAGTAGGTCTGGTTGCAGTTACTGCGTTTTTAGTTTCTTGGGTAACTGTTGGAATAATACAACTTCCCGCTGAATCAACAATTTTGGGGAAAAAATTTGCAATTTTAAGAAATGTCACAGCATTCGCCTTGTCAATAGTAGTTGCAATCATAACTGTACTTATTTTAGAGGTAGTACTATGAAATTAAAAGACAAGTTAAAAAATATCTCAGGGGCTTGGTATTTTTTAGGAGTAATCATTTTAAGTTATTTATATTTTTTAATATTCAACAAAAATATTTTTTTCAATAGTATTGATAGTTTTAATAGTATTATTTTGAAAATAATTCCAATTTTTGTTTTAGTGTTCATTTTAATGGCACTAAGTAATTATTTCATAACTCCTGCAGTTGTAACTAAACACATAAAAGACAAAGGGTTGAAAAAATGGTTTTTTGTAATAGTTGGAGGAGTATTATCTTCTGGTCCAATTTATATGTGGTATCCACTTTTAGCAAGTTTAAAAGATAAAGGATTAGATTATGGATTGATAGCTTGTTTTTTATACAACCGTGCAATAAAAATTCCATTAATTCCTTTAGCAATTATTTATTTTAGTTGGCAATATATTTTGATATTATGTTTAGTTATGGTTTTAGTTTCTGTTGTTCAAGGAATTTTAATCAATAACCTAATGGGGGTAAAAAATGAAAATAGCAATAGCATCTAAAGGAAAAGAAATAGAATCAGAAATAAGTCCCAACGGAGGGAGAGCTCCTTATTATCTTATTTTTGAGGATAAAAAGCTTGTAGAAACAATAAAGAATCCATTTGCATTTGGTTCTGGAGGGGCAGGATATTCTGTTGCATATATGTTGGCAGATAAAAATGTTAAATTAGTGATAGCTGGAAAAATTGGAGGAAATATGGAATCTGCTTTAAATGAGAAAGGAATGAAATTTAGAGAAGAAACTAATAAAAAGGTTAAAGAAGTTATTTAACAATAAATAAGAAAAATAAAATGCCAAGACCAATAAGATGCAGAAGAGTAAGATTTAAGCCAAACGTAAACTACTTTAAACCAGCTGGAGTAATGATGAGGCAGCTGGATGAAGTGGTACTTGGTGTTGAAGAATATGAATCTGTAAGATTAAAAGATTTAGAGGGAATTGATCAAGAAAAGGCATCAAAAAAAATGAATATATCACAACCAACATTCCATAGATTAGTTCTAATTGCGAGAAAAAAGATTGCAGATGCATTAGTTAATGGAAAAGCGATAAGAATAGAAGGGGGAAATTATAAGTTAGTTAAATGAAAAAAACAATATTCCTTTTTGTTTTATTATTAGTAGTTATATCTTTCTCACAGATGGTTGAACCTGCAGAAGAAAGTGAAACAACAATAATTCTCTTTTATGGACAAGGATGTCCACACTGTTCAGCAGCTCATGAGTTTCTAGAAGAAATACAACAAAATTATCTAAATTTAAACATTGAAGAATATGAAGTTTATTTTGATGACGACAATAGAGATCTCTTCAATCAATTGGCACAAGCGTACAATACTGAAATTCAAGGAGTACCAACAATATTCATTAATGATAAAGTAATAGTAGGTTTTTCAAATTCAAGAGCAGAAGAAATTGAACAAGAAGTAACGTACTGTTCAACAAATCACTGCGAAGATCCATTAAACAGAGTTGAAGAACAAAATAATGGTTTTATAGAAAAACTTACATTACCAGCAGTAATAGGTGCAGCTGCAGTAGATGCAATTAATCCATGTGCATTTGCAGTCCTAATAATATTACTAACAACTATTCTGATTTCGGGAAATAAAAAGAGGGCATTCTTAGCAGGGATTGCATTCATAACAGCTATTTATATTTCATATTTTCTAATGGGGCTTGGGCTCTACACAGCAATACATGCAACAGGATTAACAAATACATTTTACACAGTAGTTGCAGTTTTGGCAATTCTCTTAGGTTTATTTAATTTGAAAGACTTCTTTTGGTATGGGAAGGGATTTGTTATGGAGGTTCCATTAAAATGGCGCCCTGCTATGAAAAAAATAATAAGAAATGTAACATCCATAAAAGGAGCATTCTTAATTGGATTTGTTTTAAGTATTTTCATTCTAACATGTACTTCGGGACCATACATTGTAATTCTTGTT
>CAZUEV010000045.1:0-4461 GCA_964619355.1 Candidatus Woesearchaeota archaeon | reverse complement strand
TGAGTTGAACATAAGAATTTCAGGTTGTAGAGTCTTTTAAAGTTTATTCTTTTGGCTTTGTATGTTGCGCTACCTTTCCCCTCGGCCTATTTTCAAGTAGACTTATCTTTAAGTGATCTCTGAGTTCTGTTAGGTATTTGTATAACTCTTCGTTTGGGAATGATTTTATTAATTGATTATACTGTTCGAATACCTTTGGGAACATTCCCAATGCACCATCATAATTCTCTTCGTATATTTTATGGTAAACTTCTTTTAGTAATCTTTCAATTTCTCTTTTGTGGATTTTGTATTCATAGACTTTTGTAAAGTGTTTTAGTTTTTTTTCTGCATGTTCTTTAACTATTTTTTTTATAGTTGGTACGCTTAGATACTCTTCCAATAAGTTTAAGTGTGATTTTATCATTTCTAGGTTATTAGATTCTAATGCATATGAGATTTCATTTATTTTTTGATATGTTAGAAGTTGTATTCTTGTTTTGTTAAATAGTTCTTCATTTCTTGATTTTTCTTCTTGATTTTGATTTTTGAATACTTTTGAAAGGTTCAAATATTGCTTTACTGCTTCATCGAATTTTTTTGAATCTATTAATCTATTTATTTGGTTATTCAATTTTAGAAACTTATCTTGCTTTTTTAACATAAATAGAAATAGAAAAAGAGTTTTATAAAGTTTTTCACATCATCATTTCTGGAGACATTCCTGGAGCCCCAGGCATTGGACCACTTCCATCGCCTTTGCTTGCAATTATGTCATCAATTCTCAATATTAATTCAGCAACTTCTGATGCACTCTTGATTGCCTGAGTTTTTACTTTCAGAGGTTCTATAACCCCTTCTTCCCAAGAGTTAGTTACTTTTCCTGTGAAAACATTTATTCCTGCTTCAGTTTCATTTGCATCGTGCTTTGATTTTAATTCAGTCATTACATCTATAGGATCTAATCCTGCATTTTCAGCTAATGTTTTTGGAATTACTTCCATAGATTCTGCAAAAGCTTGAACAGCTAGTTGTTCTCTTCCACTCAAACTATTTGAAAATTCTTTTAGTTTTTTTGACAATTCTACTTCTGGTGCCCCTGCACCTGCAACAACCTTTCCTTCTTTTACTGATGCAGATATGTCACCAAGAGCATCTTTTATTGCTCTTTCAATTTCATCTATAACATGTTCTGTTCCGCCTCTGATAAATAATGTTACTGCTTTTGGATTTTCACATTTTGTTACATAAGTCATCTCTTCATCGCCAATCTTTTTCTCTTCGACTGAACCTGATTTTCCCAAATCTTCTTCTTTTAAATCTTTTAGGTTGCTTACGATTTTTCCACTAGTTGCTTTTTGTAACTTTACCATATCTGATTGCTTAACTCTTCTTGTAGCATAAATTCCTGCTCTTGATAAATAATGTTGTGCAAGATCATCTATTCCTTTTTGACAGAAAATTACATTTGCTCCAGAGTTAATTACTCTATCAACCATATCTTTCAACATTTTCTCTTCTTGGTCTAAGAAAGATTGCAATTGTGTTGGATCTGTTATTTGAATTTTTGCATCAATTTCAGTATCTTTTATTTCTAGTGCCACATCAAGCAAAGCTACTTTTGCATTTTCAATTTTTTTGGGCATGCTTGAATGAACTCTTTCTTTATCAAGAACTATTCCTTGTATTAATTCTGAATCTTGAATTCCCCCACCAACTTTCTTTTCTATCTTTATGTTTTCTAAATCTATTTCTTTATCATCAATTATTTGTTTTATAGCTGTAACACAAATTTGTGAAAGTTTTTCTTTTGAAGATTCTGCACCTTTTCCAGTCATTGCTGTTTCTGCAATATTTCTTAAAACTTGTTCATCACTTATTGATGTGTTTTTTGCTATTTCTAATAATATTTCTTGAGCTTTTTCTGCAGCCTGCCTATAACCTTTTGCAATAACTGTTGGATGTATATTTTCATCTATCAATTTTTCTGCATTTTTTAGTAATTCTCCGGCCAATACAACTGCTGTAGTTGTTCCGTCACCCACTTCTGCTTCTTGAGTTTTAGCAACTTCAACTATCATTTTTGCTGCAGGATGTTCAATTTTCATCTCTTCAAGTATTGTTACACCATCATTTGTTATTATAACATCATTCATAGAATCTACAAGCATTTTGTCCATTCCTTTTGGACCTAATGTTGTTCTAACTGTTTCTGCAACTAATTTTGCAGCAAGAATATTATTTCTTTGTGCCTCTTTTCCAATTGTTCTTTGACTATTATCTGACATGATATAAACTGGCTGTGGATTTTCTGTCATTTTAAGCTTATTACCCCCAAAAACGCAAATATTTGCAGTTCTTATACTGTGTGGACTTTTGTTCCATTTATAAAGTTTTTTATTACTATTTAGGAACTATATTTTGGTATATCAATACACTTATTAAGATAAATTGCCTTGTTTCGTTATGAAAACTGGTGTTAAAGTTATAGATGCTATGACCAAAGAACCTGTTGTTGTTAGTCCTAATGAAGATGTTTTAAGTTGTGCAAAAAAAATGGATAAACATAGAGTTGGGAGTCTTCTTGTAGAAGATAAAGGCGTTTTTTTGGGCATTTTTACTGAGAGGGATTTGATTAGTAATGTAATTTCTAAAGGACTTAATTCTAAAAAAATAAAGGTTAAAGATGTTATGACTCGTGAAGATATGGCAACTATTCTTCCCCATGAAGACGTCTATGAAGCTATTTTGATGATGAGTAGAGATGGTATTAGGAGATTGCCAGTTGTTGAAGGTGAAAAGATTGTTGGTTTATTAACATACAAAGATATCATAAAGATAACTCCAGATTTGTATGATGTTTATGTTGAAAAACTAAAGATGAGATTTCATAGTTAAGAGTAACCTTTATTAATAAATTAGACTAAATTCTGTATATGATTGGTAAGGAAGTAAAAGTTAATTTAGGTTCAGGTGTTCAGTTTAGACATGTTGGTGTTTTTAATATAGATAAACTTTATTCTGAGTTGAAAGGTTTTATGGAAGACAGTGGTTATGATTTTAATGAAGATACCCACACAGAGAAAGAAAAGTCAACTGGTAAGAATATAAGTATAATCTGGACTTTTGAAAGAGATGTTACTGACTACATAAAATATGTTGTAGATGTTAAGTTTTTGTTACAGAAAATTGTTCCTGCATCTGAAAATCTTGTTAATGGTTTCATTAAAATGACTGCTTTTGGAAAAGTTATTTTAGATTACAAAGATGAATGGAGCAAAAATAGATTTTCCGAGTTTATGTTTAAAATGTATAATAATTATATTATTAAACCACAAATAGAAAAACATGCAAAGAAGTTACGTGGTGAACTAGATGAGTTTCATAGCTTAGCTAAAGAGATTTTAGATTTTCATAAATAAAAATGGAAGAAAAAATTAATGTTGCAAAGATGAAGACTGGTGGAAAAGGAATTTTTGATATGACTGAAGTTTATCAAAATATGAAATACTGGTTAGATTATCAAGGATATGGTGATGAAAACAAATCTTTTATTGAGGAAAAATATGTTGAAAGGATAAAAGGAGAAGCTAGACAGATAGAAATAAGGTGGAATGCTGAGAAAAAAATAAATGATTATGTTACTTACAGTATTGGAATAACTTTTTTTGTTCTTGGTCTGCAGGATGTTGAAATAGAAAAGGATGGTAAAAAGATTGGTTCTCAAAAGGGAGATGTTGAAATAAGATTTGATGTTAATTTGATTTTGGATAAGGATAAAAATCCTGGTGGCGAGCCAAAGTTTAAATGGAAAAGTAAGTTTTTTCAGAAAATATACAATGAGTATATAATTAAAGATAGAATTAATTCACACGCTGGAGATCTTTACAGTAAGTCTTATTCTTTGTATAATGAAGTAAAAACTTATTTTGATATGCGTGGTGGTTGATAAAAAGTTTTATAAATCAGTTTTCTTATTTTAATATAATGGCTGAGAATGATCATATTGTAAAAGATTTGGATATTGGTTATAAAGCACAATTTAACCTTATTGAGTTATACAAATCTTTGAAATATTGGTTTGAAGTTAATGGGTATACTTTCTATGAAAGAGCATATGAAGATGTAATTAAGGGTGGAAAGAAGACTGTTAAAATCAAGTGGCAGGGTATAAAGCGTATTGATGATTATTCTAGGTTAATTGTTATGATAAATTTGAAAATAGGTAATTATGAAATTATTGAGACAAAAAAGGAAAAATTGGTAGATGGTAACCTTAAATTGTCTTTTGCAGGTGATTTGGAGTCTGATTATGAAGAAAAATGGGAGGATAGGCCTATTTGGAAGTTTCTGAGAGGTGTTTCTGATCGATTTTTTACTGAAAAAAAAAGGAATATGTATGAAAATATGTTAAAAGATGATACCTATGATGTCTTTAACAAGGCAAAATCATTCTTAAATCTCTATAAATTTAGATAATCA
>CAZUEV010000044.1:0-4577 GCA_964619355.1 Candidatus Woesearchaeota archaeon | reverse complement strand
TATTTACATGTGGTTTTTCCTTTGCCATTATTTCTCCTCCAAATGAGTATAAATTTAAAATTTGAACATTTAAGGCGTTTATAAAGGTTTCGTTGGAAATCTAATTGGAATTGCTCGTTGGTAACCATCTAAGTCTCTATAGAACCTATAACTTACTTCAAAAGTTTCAGAACCCAACAATTTTTGGTCTTCAAGTTCATCAGAATCACAAGAAACAATATTTCCATTAGCAATTTCAATAAGTAAACTCAAATCAACATTTACAATTTCATAATCTTCCATTTTCTTGACATCCTAAATACAATTTAACTTAAGAGTGGTAAAAAAGAAAAAGTTTATAAGAGTATATTATGCCCCATTATGCCATGAAAAAAAAGCTTAGTATTAGTATAGAAGAGAAAACAATCACAAAAATAGATGATCTCGTAAAAGAAGGCACATTTCGTAATAAAAGTCATCTCATAGAATTTGCAATATCAAGATTATTAGGAAATAAAAATGGAAAAAGAATATAGTAGCCAATATCCTGGAAAAGAAACTAAACATTTACTTAGTTTCAATAGAGCATTAATTGGAATGCTTAATTGTAGAAGATATCTCCAAAGCCAAGGATTAGAAGGCAATTCTGGAACGCTGGGAGCAGGAGGCATAGAGTTGATTTTTCCAGATGGATATACTTTAAATTATAGTGACTTCGGACATGCAGAAGACAAAAATATAATACTTGAGGAAATTATCACTAAAAAGGCAGTTATAAACCAAAAAGGTAAAGTATCTTATCTTAGAAAAGATAGAGAACGTGGCCTTAATTGTACTTTAGAAGGCAATTTCTATAGAGTATATCTAAAAATAAAAGATAGAACAAGAGAGGGCATAAGAATTTTGAGAATTGGCCATAAGGCTGAACTATTTTCAATTGATTACAATTTAGATTTAACAAGGGAAATCATAGAAGAAGCCAACATAGAGAAATTTGAGAAACTTAAACAGGGACTAGAAGAAGCAGTAAAACAAGAAACTCTTACAACATTTTCTCCAGGAACAACTTCAATTAGACAACCAGAACAACCGGAAGAAATGCCACAAACAGGATTAGTAGTAAACCCATGGGAAGTGGATATTCCAAGAAGGGGGGAAGAAAATGAGTAAAAGTCGTGCATATAGATTTCTTAGATGGCCAAAAAATATTGAGGACTTCGTTGATGCAGTAGGAGATAGCAAAGAAGCAACAATAGACATAGTTGAAAAAATAAAGTATGAACCTGGGGGCGGTTCCTTTGCACCTGCTGCTAAAAAAGCAATTCACACTATAAGGCTATCAACTACAGATAACAGATTTAGACTTAATGCATATAGATGTTTTAACAATAATCCACCAGACTGGATGATAACAAACAAAGAAACATCAGATCAATATAATAAATATTGGGAACAAATAATATCAAACAGAGATAGAATAATAAGAAGTCTTAGAAGATATGGAATTAAGGTAACTGATATCCATGAATACCCTGGAAGATACTCACACTATGCACCAGGAAATACAGAAGATAAAAAAGAACCGGCAGAAATAGAAGTAATAGAAGTACCAGCAACCCGAAAACCAAAACAAGAAGTTCCAACAGAAGAACCTCAAACAGGATTAGTAAACCCTTGGGAAGTTAACATACCAAAAATAGATGAAAAATGAATAGTTACACAATTGATTATCAGGAAAGGGGAGCAGTAATTGTAGACTCAGAGAGTGGCGAAACTCAAGCACTAGTCACATACCCGGAACTGAACTCAGAAATTGCATTACCAATACGTTATCCAATTACATCCTTAGAAGAAAAACTAATAGGAACTATTACTTCATTCCTACCAGAAAGAAACAGAGTTTTAATGAGAAATGGAGACGTAAATTCAACATTAATAATTGGCGGAAACAAAGAATTAATACTAAAAACAGGAAGCAGAAGATACGATATCGGAATTATAAGATTAGAAGATTTGACTGAAGAAGAAGTAAGAGAACTAGAATCACTAGGTTTCACTCAAGGATACAAACTAAGGAGTGTAGATGAAACTGGAAGACTACAATTTTTCGAAAAAGAAAATTTATCAAGAGCAAACCTAACACTAGAGACTTCAGATTTTAGAAGTTTTTTACCAATAATTATGTATGATAGAATACAAAAAGATATTGAAGGAAAATCAATAAAAAAGCAAGTCCCAGTAAAAAAAGAAAAAAAAATACACAGAGAAGTTTCAGAAGGACCATTTGTAAGACATGTTAAAGAACGACAGGAACCAAGAACAATTGGTGATGCATTTCGTTATCAAGACCAAGATGGAGAAAGAGAAAGATTCTATGAATATCTTGATCATGGAATAAGACCAGTGATTCTTAATGGACCTACTGGAAACGGTAAAACCGTCCTATCTAGAGACTATGCAAGCGAAAGAGGTCTCCCATTTTATTTTGATACAGGGAGCACATCATTTAGACTTTCAACTCCAATAGGAAAGTTTGTTCCAAGCCCAGGAGAACCAACATTCTCACCGGGATCATTAACTTTAGCAGCAATACACGGTGGAGTTTATGTCTTAGAAGAAATGCCCCCAATTCCACAAGACGAGTTAACTGGGTTAAACATATTCCTAGAAACTGGAGAATTACCAGTAATAACACAATTTGGGCATGAAATAATTACTGCACACCCTAATTTCAGATTTGTAGCAACTGGAAACTTCCACGGCAATTATACAACTAACGAATTAAATGATGCATTCTTACAAAGATTTTCCCAAATAAAAATGGGTTATCCTTCTACAGACAGCACTATTGATATTCTACAAGCAAGAGCTCCAGGTTTAGATTACGAAACAGCAGAAATTATAACAAAGATTATTGAAGAAATGAGAAAAGAAGCAATGACATTCTCAAAAGATTTGGGATTAAAGGGAGCAGTTGAACTTGCACAGAGAATAATGATGGGGACAGATATTCCAATGAGAGAATTATTTGAAGATAATGTTGTAAATCCGCTAACAACCTATGAAAATAACATTGAAAGAAGAGATGGAAAATTATACTCAAAACTAATGGGAATTGTAGATGCAAATGTCTAGTACAAAAAAAGGTCCGGCAGGAGAAATGTCAAATAAAATTTTTGATTTTACAAGAGGTTTTATTGACGCACACTTAATTATACCTACTTATGTTAGACGAAGAATAAAGTCCTCTGAAGAATATTCTCCTTATAATCTTGGGGGGCATCTTCCTGCCTTGGGTCATGCAATTGTAGGAGCTTATCCGGGCATATCGTACTATTTTTTATTCAAACACCATCCAAAAATTGCTTCAATAGTTCTTACCACACAGATAGCTACAAATTTAGTAAGTGGAATATATGAATGGTATAGATATGAAAAAAATAAACTAAATGAAACAGAACAACCCACCACTGAATCAACATCAGAAGAAGAAAGTTTAGAAAAAATAACAGATAATCCGGAAATTCAAATCCCAAATCCATGGGATATAGATGTACCAAAAATAAGGGGGAATGAATAATGGAAAGGTTATCAGAGGAAAGATATCCTGCATTAGGAGAAGAACAATTCGATTTCAATAGAGCATTAATAGGGATGCTTAATTGTAGAAGATATCTTGAAAGTCAAGGATTCACCGAATTAAGAGAATCCGGTAATGGTGAAAGTTATGCCAAAATAGTTTTTCCAGATGGATACTCATTAGAAACCGAAGATTTTGCAAGGGCAAGCCAGACAAGTTCCAGAAGCGATCTACTTGAAAATATGATTAAAAATAACGCAATTATTATACCTCTTGCTACATACGGTAAAAATAATAGTAGAAAACAGGTGCTTCATAGTAGTCACCTACGAGACGATTATTATGTACAAATATGCATTGAAGACACAGCAAGAAGGCATCCAAATATTTTCAAAAGAAAATCTTGCGAAGCAAAATTATTTTCAACAAATTATTTTTCAAGGCTAAGAAAAGATTTAATAACAAGAAAGGATATAAAAGAATTTGAAAGAATTCAACAAAAATTAGAAGATGCAATAAGACAAGATACAATTGTAACGCCTTCTTCAGGAATTGTCTCTCCAAAACTATTAAACCCAAATGTGGGAATCGTTGATGTAGATGAATATAATCCCGAAATAATTACAATAAATCCATGGGATGTAGATATTCCAAAACTGGGAGAAGAAAATGGGACTAAAGAATAAAACACACACTATCAAAACAAACAAACTAGAAAAATTCTTAGGTTATTGTCATATTGAGACAGATAATACTGCACCAGTGATCGAATTAAGAGAAAATTATTCAACAAAATGTACAGTTTCTGATGGAATGCTTTCTAATCATAGAATTAAATACAGCCTTAGATTATCAATTCCAGGTAAAAGAAAATCTTGCACAACATATGGAAGCGAACGTGATTTCATTGCACCAGTACTATGTGACTCAGATATTCAAAAGATAGTAGAAGCAAAAACAAGATTTGCGAGAAGATTAAAAAAAGGAGATTTTCAAATAACCCCTGTCCTAGATAAAG
>CAZUEV010000043.1:0-4727 GCA_964619355.1 Candidatus Woesearchaeota archaeon | reverse complement strand
TTTAGTAGACAATCCAATAGAAAAATCAAAAATAAAAACAATAGTAGAAGAGTCATTAAAAGAAACAGTAAAAGAATTATTCCAAGAAGAACCAAAAGATTTAGTAGAAGAAATAAAAAAGAAAGAAGGACTGTATATAATATTATTTTTAGGGGTAAACGGTTCAGGAAAAACAACTACAATAGCAAAAGTAGCAAAATATTTACAAACAAACAATCTAAAACCAGTTCTAGCAGCTTCAGACACGTTCAGAGCAGCAGCAATTGATCAACTACAACATCACGCAGAAGCGCTAAACATTCCAATAGTAAAGCACGATTACGGCTCAGATCCAGCCGCAGTTGCCTTTGACGCAATAAAATATGCAAAAGCAAAAGAATTAGATGTAGTTTTAATAGATACAGCAGGAAGAATGCACAGTAATGTTAACCTTTTAGATGAACTAAAAAAAGTTACAAGAGTCTCAAATCCAGACTTCAACATGTTTGTAGGAGAAAGCATAACTGGAAACGATTGTGTAGAGCAAGCAAAAAGATTTGAAGAAGCAGTAGGAATAAACGGAATAGTTTTAACCAAAACAGATGTTGACAATAAAGGAGGGGCAGCAGTTTCAATTTCATACATAACTGGAAAGCCAATATATTTCCTTGGTTATGGTCAAGAATACGGAGACATAGAAAAGTTCAACGTTGAAAAATTAATAGGTAATTTAGGATGGTAATGGAAAAATTAGGCCAATCATTGAAAGGAGTTCTAAAAAAAATAGCAGGAGCACCTTTAGTAGATGAAAAGCTAGTGAACGAAATAGTAAAGGAATTACAAAGAGCATTACTTCACGCAGACGTAAACGTAAAATTAGTTTTCGAACTTTCCAAAGACATAAAGGAAAGAGCATCTTCAAAAGAAATTCCAAAAAATATTTCCTACAGAGATTACCTAGTAAAAATAGTTTACGAAGAACTAACCAAATTCTTGGGTGGAGAAACAAAAGGAGTAAAGATAGGTAAAGAAAGACCATTCAAAATTATGTTAGTAGGTCTTTTCGGAAATGGTAAAACAACTACAGCAGGAAAATTAGCAGGTTATTATTCTAAAAGAGGTTTCAAGGTAGCAATGGTTGGTTTAGACGTACACAGACCAGCAGCAATGAAACAACTAAAACAATTGGGTGATAAACTAAAAATAAAAACATTCGTAGATGAAACAGAAAAGAAACCAGAAGATATTTGGAAAAAATACAAATCAGAACTAAAAGCATTTGATATAGTTATATTTGATACTTCTGGAAGGGACGCACTATCAGAAGATTTGGTAAAAGAAATAGAAAATATAAACAAAACAATAAAACCAAATGAAAATCTCTTAGTTATTAGCGCAGATTTAGGACAAACTGCAGAAAAACAAGCAGAACAATTCCACAAAAGTTGCGGAATAACTGGTGTTGTAGCAACAAAAATGGATGGAACTGCAAAAGCAGGAGGCGCACTAAGCGCAACAGCAGTAACAGGAGCACCAATAAAATTCATTGGAGTTGGAGAAAAAACAAGCGATATAGAAGAATTCGATCCAGAAGGTTTTGTAGGACGTTTACTTGGCATGGGGGATATCAAAGCACTTCTAGAAAAAGCAAAAGAAATAATGTCCGAAGAAGAAGCTCAAGATTTAGGTAAAAAATTCCTAAAAGGTGATTTTAACTTCTTAGATTTATACGAGCAATTATCTGCAATGAAAAAAATGGGTCCATTGAAAAAAGTAATGGAAATGATTCCTGGAATGGGAAATATGAAACTTCCAAAAGATATGCTTGAAGTTCAAGATGAAAAACTAAAGAAATGGAAACATATAATGAAATCCATGACAAAAAAAGAATTGGAAGACCCAGATTTAATGTTTAACAGAAAAAGAATAGAAAGAGTTGCCAAAGGAGCAGGAACTACTTCAGGGGAAGTTAGAGAACTTCTAAAACAATATAAAATGTCTAAAAAAATGATGAAACAAATGAAAGGCAGTCCAGAAAAGTTAATGAAGAAATTTAAGATGCCAAAATAGTATAAAGTTTAAACAAAGCACCAGCAAAAATAAGTAATCCAATTGTAACATCAAAACCTAAATATTTTTTATGTGTTTTCTTTGATCCATAAACAATCATCAATGAAAAAATGATTAATATTAATGAAGCAGCCAAAGCTTGTATATTTTCAATATTGGAAAATAAAAATACTGCTATAAATGCTGTTTGAAATACTGAATAAATAAAATGGATATAACCTGCTCAAATTAATTTTCTTTTTTTATTAAACATAAAACCAGGATCAGAACTCTTACTCCAATATATATGAACTATAATATTCATCAACAAAGAAACAACAACTATCACTAATAGCAAATATAATTCTATATTAATCGCCCAAAAAGCAAACAAATTAAATGGAATAAAAATATAATCAGATTTGCTACACACAAAATTTGTCTTAAACTTTCTCAATCTATAATCTTTTCTAGATATATATCTTTCAAAATTGACAACAAATAAAGGAATAAATCCAACAATAATCATTAATATTATATCATAATTCATATCCTATTATCAACAATAGTTTTTTAAAAACTTTTCTACCTAAAAAACATATGAAAATAATCTACACAGGCGCAGAAGCTATACTTTATCTTGAGAAAGGAAATTTAGTAAAAGAAAGAATAAAAAAATCATACAGACATCCAGATATTGATCTAAAAAAAAGAAAATATCCAACAAGAAGAGAAAACAAACTTCTTACAAAAGCAAAAAAAGTACAAATAAATGTTCCAGATGTTCTAGAAGTAGATGAAAAAAACACAAAAATAGTAATGGAATACATCAAAGGAGATGTTCTAAAAAATACTTTAGACAATTATACAAAAGAAAAAAGAAAAAAAGTCTCTAAACAAATAGGGGAGCAAACAGCTTTAATGCATGATCATGATATTATTCATAACGACTTAACAACTTCAAATATGATTCTAAAAGGAGAAAAGGTTTACTTCATAGATTTTGGCCTAGGATTCATTTCAAATAAAACTGAAGACAAAGCGGTAGACATTCATTTAATAAAACAAGCTTTCGAAAGCAAACACTATCTAAATTACGAAGAAATTCTGAAAGCATTCCTACAAGGATACAAAAAGAGCAAATACTACAAAGAAACATTAGAAAGATTAGAAAAAGTAGAAAAAAGAGGAAGATACAAAAGAAAGAACAGCAATTAATAACATTTAAAAATAAATAAAATACACAAAGAGTCAATAAAATGACAGAAAAATCATATTTAGAAGTTCCAGAATGGAAACAAGACAGGAGAATAGGGGCAACAGTAAGAAAAGCGCTAGAAGATCATGATGGAGAAATACCAATAATAGATTTAACAAGTATAGTGAAAGATAAGCTTGGTTATGATCCATTAAGAATCTGCGATCTAGCAGAGGTTACAAGAATAATAAGCAGAGATGCAAACTGGATATTTTACATAATGAACGGTAACATTGTAACAGATAAAAGATATCCTACAAATTAGTTCTCAAAAGCAACAATAGCTTTAACCTTATCATCAGAACCAAGTCTCATTAAACGAACACCCTGTGTATTCCTACCAACTTTAGAAATATTCTTAACATTAGTTCTAATTAAAATTCCTTTCTTAGTAATTATCATAACTTCTCTATCTTCAGGAACACATTTTACACCAACAACATTACCGTTCCTTTCGGTGGTTTTAATATTAATAACGCCCTTTCCACCCCTATTAATCAATCTATAATCTCCAATATCAGTTCTCTTTCCAAATCCATTTTCACTTACAGTTAAACAAGTTCCATCAGCGATTTCCATATCTACAACTCTATCATTTTTACCCAAACTAATTCCCCTGACACCAGAAGAACCACGGCCACTAGAACGGACATTCTTCTCATTAAATCTTACAGCCATACCATTTGAACTAGCCAATAACAATTCTTTACTTCCATCAGTCAACTTAACACTAACTAAATTATCTCCATCTCTTAAACCAATACCAATTATTCCAGTTTTTCTTGGTCTAGAATAATCTTTCAACTTAGATTTCTTAACCAAGCCTTTCTTCGTGGCCATAACTAAATATTTTCCATCAGAAAAATCACTAACAGAAATAACCGCACTAACTTTTTCATCCTTTCCAACACCCAACAAGTTAACTATATTACCACCTTTAGAATAACGAGAAGTACTTGGAATATTATATGCTTTCAACCAGTAAATTTTTCCTTTGTTAGTAAATATTAATAAATAATCATGAGTGTTACATACAAAAACATCTTTAACAAAATCACTTTCCTTTGTTTCCATTGCCTTTATACCTCTTCCACCTCTTTTCTGTTGTTTGTAAGTATCAACAGGCAATCTGTTCACATAACCATCACTAGTTAAAGTAATTGCAACTTCTTCCCTCTTAATCAAATCTTCATTTTCAATTTCTTCTCCACCATCTTCTATTCTAGTAAGTCTATCATTACCATACTTTCTCTTTATCTCAATTAGTTCATTCTTTATTATCTTGTAAATTATAGACTCATCATCCAAAATTTCTCTCAACTCTTTAATCAACTTAAGTAATTCATCATATTCTTCTTTCAATTTATTAGTTTCAAGAGAAGTTAGTTTCTGCAACTTCATATCCAAAATTGCTTGTACTTGTAGTTCACTTAACTTAAAT
>CAZUEV010000042.1:0-4939 GCA_964619355.1 Candidatus Woesearchaeota archaeon | reverse complement strand
GTTATTCAAATAAAAATATCCCCACCTATCAACGGCATTCTTAACATAAATAGGATTCTTAGTATCCTGAATTATATTCATATTCACATCATTACCTGGATTTTCATAAAGACATTCGACCACATCATCAGTATCATATCCTGAACAAACATTGCCGACCAAATTAGGAGCATCTCCTTCAGCATACTCAAAAATAAATGAAGGTAAAGGATTCCACTCGCCGGAATCATCACAATCCCCATCATCATTAGAATCATCACAAACAAAATAAGTTACATTTCTCAAAGTCAGCCTTCCACTATTAGGATCAGTCAAGGATAAAACATTATCAGGAGCACCACGAACTAAACTATAATCATATCCAAATTCATACTTCTCCAAAGGAACAGAATTGCCATCATAGTCAGAATATAATATCACTTTAGATAAACTAGGAAAACCATCCAACTCAGAAGTACTTGCTGCATAAACTTCCTTACCATCATTACGATCATACTCATAAAAGAATTTAACATGATGGGTATCGGTACTAATCATATCTATCAACTTATATTTCTTATAAGACCTTGACATTGTTTTATGGCCACTTTGCGAAACAAAATAATCATCATCAATCCCGAAAGTAGTACCTATGTGGGTCACCCCGGAATTAGACTCTGTGAAAACACCATCTCCCTGTGGACCATCTACATCAATATAAGAAAATTCTATTTCCCCGCCATGTCCAGACAAAGCCTTATTTCCTCCTAAAATTCTAGTTATTCCCCAAGAAGAAACATAACCATTTTTAAACAAACTCAAGGAACCAAGCCTTCCATTCTCATCTTCATGCAAGTTAGACGGCGTATTGTATAATATTCCACCAGGATAAAGATCAGTCCAAGAAAAAGTAGAAAACGTCATCACCCTTGTTGGATCAATCTCATCAATGATATCTAAAGGAATAAATCCATCATTTAATCCATCTCCAACAACATATTCTTCAACCTCCTCAGTATAAATATACCTATTACCAGAAGAATCAATAACCATAAAACCTTCAATCGGGTGCTCAGTACCTGTAATTTCTTCAGTAGACACAAGAGGAACAAATGTGTTCTCAGTTTCTGTTGCTTTAACACCGTCTAGATTTAGACTCATCCCACCCAAAGAATGAGCTGAACCAAAATCAGCTATCAATGGAGTATCTTCAACATTATCTAAAGTATTCGGATTACCAGTAGAAGAATAAAATGAAGGGTAAAAATGAGGATTATCATCTCCTTCTAAAATTAATTCGCCTGCATAAGCGGGAGAACTAACAACATAAATATCAGAATTAACATCGGTAACAGCATAAAAATCATCTGGATTAGAATCGCCTGAATTTTGATCACTATGAATTTTCCCTATTTGCTTCAACTTACCTTGGCTTACACTAGATAAATCCATCATATCCTTTGTAAACTTTTGTTGAGCACTTAATTCAGCTGTAGATTTAGCAGAATCCCTTCCTAACTCGTAAACACCATAACTAGTTGATAACGCAGCACTTATTGAATTATGTTGTATAGAACTAGTCATAGCATTACTAACTTGATTTTGAACAAACTCAGATGCAACTGATTGGGAAGCACCTTCAGCTACAGCAGCAGAAGCAACACCACTAGCAGAAATCCCAGTAGATATCCCTGCAGTAACTGCAGCTAAAGCAATCCCAACAATAGCTGATTTAATCATGTTATTTTTTGCTTTTTTCTCAGCAGATTTCATATTTTCCATTTCTTTGTAAAAAACAAAATTTGGATATTCTGGAAGAAAATTATTCTTCATAAATGAATTACAACCATCTATTCCACCATCGGCATTACAAGCACCCATATCAGACCAATCATCAGGAAAACCATTAACTTGCCTACCTACAACTGGCAAGTCCAAATTCCAACCAAGACCAACGACTGAAGCTTGTTGCTCAGGTTTTATACCTGATTGATAACTCAAAGAAATAGAATAATCCATGCCGCCCCTACCTGGAACAGTAAACAAAGGTAAAGCTAATCCCATATCTCCAGTAAATTCATTTACAGTGTCGGCTTTCACATAGTTCTCAAACTGATACGACTCAGGGGCAGCTTCAGCATCAGAAACTGGAAACGTAAATATCATCAGAAAAACCATAAAAAAGGCTACAACTTCTTTTATTTTCCCCTTATCATTCACCATCATTTTGAAACTACCCTCAAATATAAATACCTTTCCTTTTAACTTATTGTAAGCGTACAACAACGCACTTTATTCAATCCCCAAGAAGCTCCACCAAAATCTTTTGTTTCTACACCTACAACAACTTCACCTTCAGAATCTGTAACCAAACGAGTTGAACCTAATCTGTCTTGATGATAATATGTAATACGACCATTAGTAACATCTGCAACGTGACCTAAACCATAAACATGTCTAGTAACTTTAGATTTCAGTTTAGAAGGAGCAATTATATCAACATTATCTGTAGAAGTTTCTTTCACATCCTTAACAGGAATAGTAACAGCAAATACAGAAATTCCCATAACTAATACTAAAAATAATACTATCACCAACTTCTTCATAACAGAAATTCACTCTTAGAAATATATAAATGTTTCCTTAATTATACTACAAGGAAACAGCCTCAACATCGGCTTCAATTCCATCTAAAACAGAACCAACAGCAGTTTCATCAAAAGCAACACCAAAAACCTTAGATTCAAATGCTCCAACTTCAAAATCAGCAGGATCACAAACAGAAACTCCAGAACTGCCTGTAGTTTTAACTAAATAATTAACAGCTTTACTTTCTTCATTATTAATTAATATACAATAACAAGAAAGAGTTTCAGCATTATCACATGGAACACATTCTCCAGCATCAACAATATCATCGCAAGGATAATCTTCTTCAAAAGGAGAATACTCCACACCATAATCATAAAGTATAAAATTAAAATTCTGTTTATTCATTTCACTCTTAGTTAACCCAGAACTCCACATAAAAATAAAAGAAGCCATCACAACAACAAAACCTACTAAAATTACAGTAATTATTAACGGAGAGATTCCTCTTTTATACATACAGTTAAAATCAAACAATTAATATTTAAATGTTTTCCTCTAAAAACAAACGCTTATAAATCAAATTTCGACTACAAAAAATAAATGAAAAAGACAATTTTAGCATTAACAATATCAACAATTATGGCAAGTACTGGATTAGCCAGCGAAACTATAGAACTACCAATACTAAGAGAATTAGCAAATTCTATACAATCCAATCCAGATTATCCAACAAAAAAACACATAATAAGAGGAGATACAACTTTAGAATACATAAAAGAATATTCTATAGAAAATGAAATTAATGTTACAGCTCACTATTATAAATCAAATAGTTTAAAACCTGTATTAAAATTAACTGCAATTAATCCAGATAGAACTCTTGCATACATAATACCCGATGTTAGTTTAGATGGAATAATTGGGGGGTTCAAAGAAGCATATTATCTTGATCCAAGAATTTCATCAGATTTAGAAGAGAAAAACATTACTCATTCAGAATATTTTATTGATCAGGCATTACAAATACTAACTACCGACTAAGCGATGCTCCACTAGAAGGAACTTTTCTTAAATCAATTAACGAATATCCAGATTTATCATGAAACTCCTGTAAAGAATATACCAAAGAACCTCCATCACCATTCCAAGATGAAACCAAGGTATCTGCATAAGCGGTTCCTGGATTAATTATACCCACCGTCTCGGCGTGCGGTGGATCACGTTCACTAATAAAACTCCCATAATAATAAACATTCTCATCATCAAATAAATCAACTAAAAAAGTAGATAATATACAATTTTCAGCACATACTGCAAGACTTTTTTCCATGATATCGGACAGGGGCATTGATTGATATTTTCCCCAACTAGAATATACTGCAAGATATGGGTCTAAACCATAAAGCGTTTCTCCAACCATAGTTCTTTGTTTTTCAGTTCCAAAACCCCATGCAAATTCTCTAGCAATAACCATTCTTTCTAATGGATCAAACTCGGCAGCTAATTTCGGCATAATTGGTTTAGTTAATTTTTCTAGTCCCCTATCAAGTATTGCCCCAATTACACGCGTATCGCCCGCAGAATTTTCAAGTCTTGCCATTTCAAAAATATACTGCTTATCAACCTTTAAATTAAAATCAAAATCAATAGTTTCAACAACATTAGTAGCATCTGCATCAAAAGGATCCATTCCACTAGGATCAACATAATTCATAGGATTATTATTAACATAAGAATAAGCATGATTATCCCCAACAGGATCTACAGAAGTAAACCTTCCCAAATTAGGATCATAATATCTAGCACCAAAATAATACAAACCAGAAGAGTCTAATTCTTTCCCAGTAAAAGCAAACTTAATATCCCTATTAACAACTTCCTGACCAAAAGGAAGAGACTTAAACTCACCAACAACTTCACCTTCAGAATCAGTCTTTACTCTTGTACTCCCCAGTCTATCTTGAGAATAATAAGTAACTTCTCCATTAGAAATATCTGCTACATGACCAAGACCATAAACGTGTCTCACAACAACAGCCCTATCTTTCTCATCAGGAGTTATGCCTGAAGGAGGAACATCTTTAGTATCATCAATCTTAATTGTAATAGCAAGAGCAGTAGAACACATTAGCAAAACTAAAACTATTACAATCACACTCTTTTTCATAAGAATAATCTAGATCTCAAACATTTAAACTTTTCTACTCAACTAAAACAGTCTCAACCTTTTCCAAATTAAAATAATTGCTATTAAAATTATAAGCTCCTGCATTCAGAAAAACAATTCTATCCCCAACTTTCAATTCTTTATCTAAAAAAACTGAATATCTAAAAATATCTACAGAATCTGGAGAACAACCTTTCAAAA
>CAZUEV010000041.1:0-5100 GCA_964619355.1 Candidatus Woesearchaeota archaeon | reverse complement strand
AGACCTAAGATTTATATGGGAAAACATTCGGCCAATAGTTTACATTATGTAGTTATTGAGAGTTATGATGGCGATTGGTTCGAAGTAATGGATCCAATTGGTAAAAAGATAAAGATTAGTTCGGATGTTCTTTTGTACTCTGCTTATTCTAATTTTGCACAATTGTTGTTGATAAAAAATTAACAATCGTCGCAAAAATTACCAGTACAATCACAATCGTCGCAGATACAATAACATTCGCTTGAGTTATCACTTGAAACATCGTAGCTTGATTCGCATACTCTTTCTTTGTATGCCAAATTTACAACTTCAGATGGTTCTGTATGTCCTTTAAATGAATCAACAACTGCTGCAATTTTTTCTAGGTTATTTACCATAGGTTGGGTAGTTTACTTAAATTTATAAACATTTCTAGTTTCGTGATTCTATCTAACTCTTCTTCTTCCAAAAAGTTAAAAATATTTATTTGTCTGATAGAGTACATAAATATAAAACTATATAAACTATTTTGTTTTTACTTTCTAAAAATGGATGAAATTATTGATATTGTTGATGAAAATGATCAAGTAATTGGACAAGAAGAAAAATCAAAATGTCATAAAAAAAGATTGCTTCATCGAAGTGCCAATATTTTTGTATTCAGAGATAGTTCATTTAGAGAGTTATTGCTTGAGAAGAGAAATTCAACAAAAGGTATAAATCGAAGTAAGTTATGTATGCCTGGAGGCCATCTTCCCACAAAGGATAATTATTTTGACGGTGCAAAACGAGAATTACAAGAAGAAATATTTCATAAACACGAATTGCCTAAGGAGTTGGAGTTTGAAAAGTTGTTCAAAATAAGAAAAAATGCAGATAATGACCACGAGTTTACAATATTATTCAGAGTTGTTACAAATGGCCCATTTTACTTAGATCCTGCTGAAGTAGAAAGCTATTTTTTTGAAGATATTTATAAACTTTTAGAAAAAGTAGAAAAAGAATCCGAAAATTATACTGAAACGACCATTTTTTTACTGAAAGAGTATCAAAAAAAATTTATGTAATCTAAATACTAGAAACCAAAAGTAGCCTTAAACTTTTGGAATTCTAAGATTGAGTAAATATGAATAGGCTACTGCTGTTGCTGCTCTTATCCTGTACTCTGGATTTAACATTAGCTCTAAATTTTGTCTTCTTTGTTCATCAGGGATTTTCTGTCCAGTTTTTTCTTCAAATTTTGCCATCCTTTCTTCTATGCTAAAAACTTGGTTGAAGTATGATTTATACTTTCTTTGTGTTTCTTCAAGAAGTTTTCTTTCTTCTTTGAAAGTTAGATCTCCTTGATTTATTTTTTCTCTTAGATATTCTTTTGTTTCTTTTGGTGTTAACGTTTCTTCTCTTCTAACCCAAATTCCATTTGCTCCTTGAACATATTCTTGTTTGAATAGAGAACTGTCTGGGAGTAGTTTTGTTCTAAAAAATCTGTCGTCTCCTTTGTTTTTTTGTTGCAGTTTTCTAGTAAATGGATAATTATTACCTATTCCAACATAAATTGGAACTACTGCTCCTCCGTCTTTTCTGTATCTTTTGTTTTTTAAGACTGCAAACATTAAATGTATTTTTTCTTTGTCTCCGAATCCTGTAAATTGAGTTTTGTCTACTCTATCTTGTTGGAGAACTCTAAGATATAGCTCTGTTTCTTCATCGCTTAATAATCCCATTTTGTTTATGAAAACTAACCCGGAATATTTGTTTCTTTTTAGTAAAATTTTTTGATCATGGTGGATATCTCCCATTCTTTGATGTCTAAACTCATTGCTGTAAATAGCACCCCGAATGTCTTGTTCGTTAGATAATACTGCGTTGATTATCCTATCTGTTGCAGCAAAACGTTCTATAAATTCTAAATCAATTATTCTTAATGGTTGATATCCCAATTTTTCAAACGTTTCTACTGTTGTTTGGTCAGGTTCTTTAACTTCATGTACTACTTCAACACCAATTGTAGTGTTTGTTTTAAACATGTATTCATTGCCTTCTTTGAAAAATGATGCATCGCATCCACTTCTTCTTGCTCTTCCATCCGATTTTTGTTCATCAAGTGTTTGTATGTAGTTTGCAACTTGCATTAAGTAATTTCCAGTCCAAAGATAATTTAGTGCTGCAAATTGTCCAGAAGTTCTTGCTGTAGCTAAGTATTCTTCTTTTTCGCCTTTTTCTAGTTCGTAGAAGGTTGGATCTCCTAAATTCATAGATAGATCTTGTAATAATTCTCCTAAATCATAATCATGAGTTTCCCATGCCATAAGTTGGTCAAATTAGATTGTATTATAAGGCTTTTCTTGCTTCTAAATTTATGAAAAGATTAGCTAGTTTACTAACTTTAGGTGCAGCTTTACTAACTTTTTCTAGTTCTGCAGCACAAGAACAAGGAACAAATTATTTTGTAGATTCTGATGGGGAAAAGAGACATTATGTTGAAGAAACTGGTCAATTCGGAGGAATTATTTATGTTAGGGGCAATCTTCGTTTGAGTTCTCTGGCCCAGGAAGGAACTGAAGAAGCAACAGATCCTGCTATTGAAGTTGCCGTAGATTTTGATAATGATGGTAATTTTGATTTAACTGATAAATATATTTTGTATAGACTTGGATATGAAGAAAGACACCCTACTCAAGAAATACATGAACCTTATTATACTGCATTCAATCCAACTTTTTCTTGGTATGATTCAAAAGTTAGAGTAACTTATTTAGAGAACGTAAACCTTTTTAGAAATGTTCCTCCTTTTCATCCACCAGGTACAGAAGTTTGGCATACAGATGAAAAAGGTAATCTTGTTGATAGGTTAATGTGGGTGTGTGGATATGATAAGATGCCTGGCGAACATTTTAGAGAACCCTTGTATTGCGTTACACCAAGTATAAATTATAGTGTTGATCCAGAATGTGTACTTTTTTCTGTTGAAGGAGAATCTCATAGACCTTCTGCTGAGCGTAGAAACTCTTGGTTTAGTTCGGATGAGTAACTTATTTTCTCTTAGAAATATTCATTCCAGTTAATACAAATACTAATCCAATAATTCCTACTGCGGGTTGAGTACTATCTCTAATGAAATATGTTAAGGCATTAATCAAAATCATGAAAAAACCTGCAAGTATCATAACTAGCCCTCTTGTTTTGTTTTTCATTTTCCAAAAAATCCCTTACCAATAATAATTCCTGAATTATTTATTTTTGAATAACTTTTGTATAATTGGGTGCATAGAGTAACCTAACCCAAATCCAACAAACAGCATTCCAACAGTTCTATTACTATTTGAAAGCGCAATTCCCACTACAACTAAACCGGCTCCAAGTGTATCTTTCCACTTCATTTTTTGAAATATCCTCTTGCAGTCATTATCCCTACAAAAATTCCTATCCCAAATAATAATACTTCGGGTGCTTTATCTTTTGCTAATAACACTGCTATGTACGGGATAGGGAGGCTGAGAAATCATTTGGTAATGTAATTTCAGAGGAAGTTCTTGAGAATCAACTCGAAAGAGAAGGTCCTTCTGAGGAGTTATTGGAATTCAAAGAACGTAGAGAATCACAGTTAAGTAATTGGTATAAAGTATATGAAGGGAATGCATCTGGTTTTTTTGGCTTTTTAAAGAGATCCCACAGTCCATTACATTTGGTAAACTTAACTCAGGCAAGTTTTGAGCGAGCAGTATCACCTGATATTCCTTGGCCAACAGATGGAACTGGTAGGCCTACCGATCATTTTTATTATCATGGTGTACCAACAAGAGTTCCAAATAAAATATTGGGTTTGTCAGACAAGTCACCAAGACATCCAAGATGGATATATCTGGAAAGTTTTAATTCAACATTTCCAAGGGCATTACTTGAGGATGCAGAAGAGTTTCAGGAGTTATCTAAGTTGGCTGAATTAGAACAACATGATTTGTTAGATAAAAAAACTATATATGCAAGTCAACCTGACTAAATTTCTTTATTTAATTAAAGGTTAGTTTTTTATATTCTAATCAGTACCTGTAATAGAATGTTTAAAATAAAAATAAGGAGGTGAAAAATGGAAGGTGACATAAGAATTAGTGGCGGAAAAAAACAAAGAAATGCACTTATCCTTAGTGCTTTTGTTATAGTTCTTGTTATTGGAACTCTGATGTGGGGAATGCCAAATTACAACGTTTATGCAAGAGAATTAAGTGGAAAGGCAGAACTTAGAGAAGCTGAGTGGAATAGACAGATTGCAGTTCAAGAAGCACAGGCAATAAAAGAATCTGCAGCTTTGAAAGCAGATGCAGAAGTTATTAGGGCACAAGGAATTGCAGAAGCAAACGAGATTATTGCCGGAAGTATAACTACTGAATACATTAAGTATAAATTTATTGAAGGTTTGAATGACGGAAATACAGAAGTGATTTATGTAGCGACAGAAGCTGGATTGCCAATACTTGAAGCAAGCAGGTTAAATTCTTAAAACAACAAGGGAAATGAAATAATTTCCCAATTTTTTATTTATACTCCAAAATAATCTTTTAAAAAATATAATCATATTTTTCTATTTCTTGACATATTGCCATGGACCGTAACCAAGCATATAAACAAATAAACCAAATGGTTAACATGGATATTAAGTATTTAGCAGGATTTATAGATGGTGAAGGGTGGATTGGAATAGCCAGAACAAAAGATATTATGGCAGGGGGTGTTCCAAGATATTTTCCAGAATGTCGTATAACTAATACTGCTTTAGAGATTTTAGAAAAAATAAGAGATATGTATGGCGTAGGGACCCATCTAAGGAAGGTTAAGAAAAATAAAGGCTCGAAAGAAATGTACCAATTGAAGTTCTATGGAAGTGCCTTAAGGAAGTTACTTGATGATTTAAAACCGCACATTATAATAAAAGCAGAGCAACTAAAAAAGGTTACAGAGATAATGAATACAATGACTTTTGGGAGAAGAAAGTTATCTCAAGAAATTTTGGAAAAAAGGGAAAAATTATATCATGACTGTAGATATCTTAATACTCCAAATTATGTGCCAACTGAAGCAAATTTGCCAATACTTGAAGCAGTAAGAGATTTAGACTAATTCTTT
>CAZUEV010000040.1:0-5166 GCA_964619355.1 Candidatus Woesearchaeota archaeon | reverse complement strand
TACATTCTTGCTGCTCCTGGCATGGGTCTTAAGAATTCTGTTTTTCCATCTGGTGTAGCTCTTCTTACTTCTTCCTTTGTTTTACTTTTTTGTTGTCTTTTTACTTCATTTTCTATAATTATTGGCATCTTTCTTAAATCTTGAAAGCCTTTTATTTCTACTCTTGCACCATTTTTTATTGAAACGTTAACGTCTTGTCTTATTGTTCCAATTCCCCTTTTTACTTTGTTTGTAGATCTTAGAATCATTCCTAGCAGTTCTGCAGTTTCTTTTGCATGTTCAGGATCTTTTATGTCTGGTTCTGTTGCTATTTCTATTAATGGTATTCCAAGTCTGTCTAAGTTGAATGTTACTGTTTTTTTATCTTCCTTTATTTTTCTTGCTGCATCTTCTTCTAAGCAGATAGTTGAGATTCTTACTATTCCTTTTGAAGTATTTATTGTTCCATTTCTTGCTATTAAAGCTGTTCTTTGAAAACCTGAAGTGTTTGAACCATCAACAACTGTTTTTCTCATAACTTGGATTTCATCAGAAATTGTTGCTTTGAATAGAAGTGCTACTTGCAATGCTGTTTCTAACGCTTCTTTGTTTATTTGATGTGGTGGTTCTTCATCATATTCTACTGAACAAGTATTTTCTTTATGTGCTTGGTAGTTGAATGTTTTATCTTTTAGTTGTTCATATTGTGCCGCTGTGTCTAAAATGTTTGATTCTCCTTTTGCGGCTCTAAGTTTTCTTTTTAGAACTATATCTGGTTTATTATCTGTTAATGCTGATGGGCAGTCACAGAATAATTTATGTGTTTCTAGCTGTTGATGTATTTCTAGTCCAGCTTTAAAATATAAATTCTTATAATTCATTTTTTCTTTGGTTTTCTCTTTACTATCTTTTTCTTAACAGGTCTCTTTTTTGGTTTTTGGTTTTTCCATATTTTAAGCAGAATAACTATTGCTATTGTTGAAAGGACTACAATTGTCACTATTACTAATATTATTTTTGTTGGAAATGGGGTTTCTTCATGAATTACTGTTGTTACTTCAAATTCTTTTGAGAATGTTGTTATTTCTTCTTCGTTATGGCTTAGCGTACAAATATATACATAAATTCCAGCGGTTGCATTTTCCGGAAGTGTAATGCTTTTTTCTATATTTAATTTATTTATTATTTGGAGTGATTCGCTTGTTGCATCGAGTGTATTTGAGTTATTATCAGTTAGTTCGCAATTTAGAAGTGCTGTTGCTGTTGCTGTTTTCTGATTTTGTAGCGAAATATTTATTGTTAAGTTTCCACCAGGATTTATACTTTCATTTGTTTCTGGAATTTCTATTGTTAGAGTAATAACTGGTGTGGATTCTTGATTGTCATTTTGATTATTGTTATTTTCATTTTGTTGTGGTGGATCTTCTACTGGTGGTGGAGTGTCTGGTGCATCATCCTCTTCTTCGTTTTCCTCTTCTATTGTGGTAAAGTTTAAGATATTTGATGTTATTGTGTTATTATTTTCATCAATTGCATTTATTCTCCAGTAATATGTTGTGTTTAATTCTAGTGTTGGATTATATGATGTTTCATGTTGGTTTTGAGATACTATTGGCAAATTATCTATATCTGTTCCAAAAGAAATTGTAAAATTTAAAAGGTCATTATCTTCATCTGTTGCAATCCATGAAATGTTGCTTTCTAAATCTATACTTGTAGCTCCAGATGTTGGTGAAAAACTAGTTAATGTTGGTACTGTATCGTTTAATTCTCCACCACTAGAAAAGAATGGAACAGTAAATTCAAATGTTTCTGAAGTATCTTCCTGGCAGAATATATTGTGAGATGTTATTCTCCAGTTGTATGTTTTTTCTTCTAAATCTTCTAATAAATATTCTGTTTCCAGTGTTGCATGTGAAATCAATTCTAGAGGTTCAACATACCCGAAATAGACATCATATTTTATATTGTTATTGTAGTTTGGATCTGTTGCAAACCATGTTAAGGTTACATTTTCACTGGTATTTGAATTGTTTGTTGGTGAAATTAAATTTACTGGTGCTGGTATTGGTCCCATCCAAGTTCCTTGTTGAGTTAAATATGCTAAGTGAACGAGTTCTATAATATCTTCCATGTCAGCTATTCCGTCTTCAGTTATATCCATTCTACATTGTAGTTTATCTGTTATTCTTCCATTTTCTAGTTGTATTAGCCAGATTAGTTTTTGGATATCTTGTAGATCGTAATTATTGTCTTCTAATGCGTTTCCTAATTTATTGCAGAAAAAATCAATGCAAGGTGTTAATGGTGAAATTATTTTTGAGCTATCTTTTAAGTATGCTTCCAAATCCACTATATTTTCTGCGTCTGAGTCTATTGCAATTTCTATTGCTCTTTGTAATTCAGGAGTTATTAGTGGGGGTCTCGTGTATTCATCAATCTCAATTAATGGTCCTAGTCTTGGTTCTTGAAATATTGTTGCAAGTATTGCAAATATTAGAAATAAAAATATTGCTAGATATAATAATTTATTCTTATCTAGAAATTCAGTACCTCTTTTCATTAATGATATTGTTTCTTTTGTTGTTTTTATAGGTTTTGGAAAAATTTAGCTAGTGTTGTTTAATTAAATTTATATAAGTAGTATTGTTTACTAATTAATGGTTTCTGGAGAGGACAAGAAAAAATCTTCTGGAATCTCTATTAGTCTTTCTCTTGAAGAAGGGGTTGGCAGGGGTAGTTCTCAGTCTGTTGATGACTCCAGTTTCATTTTTACTGGTTCTGCCATGCGAACTATTGATTGGTTGGCTGGAGAAGATGTTTTTTTTGCAGAGTATATATTTAGTCAAGTGAAGGATTATGTTTCGAAAAAGAATTCTTTTAGAGTGATTAAACCATACATTGTAACTGCAAAAGATGTTTTTGGTGTTAAAATTAATCTTGAAGAATACGAATTTTTTAAGAAACAGTATTCAGCCATGAGATTGGATGGGTAAGTTTTACAGAAATTCGTCTTTTATTCTTGAATTAATTTCACCTTTTAGATCTTTTTGGATTAATTCTTTAGTATCTTTCTTATTATTAGATAAAAGCCAGGCTAGTTTTAGGAAAGCTGTTTCTGTTGTCATATCTGAACCAGGAATCACTCCAATTTCTAGCAATTCTCTCTGTGGAGAGTAAATGTTCATGTTGACCCTACCGAAAATGCATTGAGAAGTCATAACTATTGGTATTTTTTTAGCCAATGTTTCAATTGCTTTTTTATTTTTATCATTTATTTTAGAAATTGGGTCAAAGCTTTTTGCTGGTGCATGGCCTAATCCAGTTCCTTCTATTATTAATCCATCATGGTTTTTGAAATGTAGGAAATCTTCCGGAAATAAACAAGTGTGAGACTTCAATATTCCAATTTTTAAGTCTTTTTTGATGAATTTAGCTTTTATTGTTCCTTTAGTTTCTTTTTTGTTGAAAAATGATTGTACTTTTCCTTCTTTGCTTACAATTGCAATAATATCTGAGTTAATTGGCTTGAAAGCATCTCTCCTTGAAGTATGCATCTTTCTTGATTTTAAAGCAGGTAAGATATCACAAGAATCATCTGAAGAGTTAGAATGCATACAAATAGCCACTCCTTTGAAGTTGGATTTTGTAATGAATTTAGTTGCACAGTATAAGTTTAAGTATGCATCTGAGCTTCCCCTGTCTGAACTTCTCTGGGATCCTACTAATATTATTGGAATGTTTACGTTTTCTAGAATAAATGCTAGTGCTGCTGCTGTGTAATGTAATGTGTCTGTTCCGTGTGTAATTATTATTCCTTTTACTTTCTTTTTTGCTTCTTTTAGTATTTCTCTGGCAATTAAGTTATAATGTTCAAATCTTAGAGATTCAGATTGCATATTTCTGATTAATCTTGCATTAATGTTTGCTAAATGTGATAATTCAGGATATGTTTCCAGTATTTCTGCAGGTGTGAATTTTGCTATAACTCCTCCTGTTTTGTAGTCTACTTTTGAAGCTATTGTTCCTCCTGTGTGCAGAATTGATACTTTTGATAGGGATTTTTTATTTGTTATTTTCAGTTTCTTTTCTTTTTTTGTGGATTGTTTTTTGATTAATTTCTTTGATTTTATCTTTTTTTTGTCAATTCCTATGTTATATCCGGAGTTTAGCTTTAGAACTAAGTAGTTATTTGTTGATTCTGGCAGAAGAACTCCTTTGAAGGATTCTTTCGTTGTTTTTACTTCTATATAATCACCAGTGTTCATGAAGATGATCTTGTTTAAGAAGTATATAAAAGTTGTTGAAAAATATTGGAAACCTTTTTTAAGATTGGATCTTTCCAACTTTTTTATGGATGAAAAGTTAGTTATTAGTGAGACTGGGACATATATTCGTGAAAAGTTGAGTGGAGAAGGTTCTGGCCATGATTGGTGGCATATTTTTAGGGTTTGGACGTTGGCTAAATCTATTCAGATTATCGAGGGTGGTAATTTGTATGTTATTGAACTTTCTTCATTATTGCATGATATTGCAGATTGGAAGTTTCATGATGGTGATCATTCAGTAGGTCCAAATTTAGCTGGAGAGTGGTTGGCTAGCTTAAATGTTAGTGGAGATATTGTGTCTTATGTTTGTGAAATAATTAGAGATGTTTCTTTTAAAGGGGAAGGTGTGAAGTCTAATATGCTAACTTTAGAGGGGAAAATTGTTCAAGATGCAGATAGGTTGGATGCAATTGGTGCAATTGGAATTGCTAGAACTTTTGCTTATGGGGGGCATAAAGGAAGAGAGATTTATAATCCTAACATTAAACCTGAAATTCATGAGAATTTTGAACAGTATAAAATTGGTGAATGTCCAACCATAAATCATTTTTATGAGAAATTGCTTTTATTAAAAGATAGGATGAATACTGAAACTGGAAAAAGATTTGCTGAAGGAAGACATAAATTCATGGAGCAATTTTTGGATAGATTTTATAAAGAGTTCAGTGGAAAAAGTTAATTTTTCATTTTCTATCTACTTAAATATATATTTTGCAGTCAATTAATATTTATATACGTTTTTGCTTAAGAATAGTTTAGTATTTGGCGATACTATTCGTTCAATTCACGTTTGGCGACGCGGATGAAACATATTTGGCATGTATTTAAGTTTTCTATAGTGTTTTGTGTATTATAGCAT
>CAZUEV010000039.1:0-5400 GCA_964619355.1 Candidatus Woesearchaeota archaeon | reverse complement strand
ATCCTTGGAGTAGGACTGGAAATTTCTATGGATATGATTATGAAAATTACTATGGAAGAAAAGGATATGTAGATGAAACTGCAGGAGGATATTTTGCATCGAGATTACCAGCAGTAGAAAAACTAAAACAGCTAAGAAAACAAGCGTCAGTGTTAGTTCTTAGATTTATTACTGAAGAAGATAAATTTCCATTGGGTGTTTGGGTTTGCAGAGAAGCATCAAGAATATCACTAAATTCAGAACCAATAGAGTTTGAAGATATCCAACTAGCATTAAACTATGCAAAAGCATTCGCAAAAAATAAATTTAAAGAAGATATAGAAACTATTTTAAACGAAAGTAGAACAATAAGAACAGTAAAAGAACAACCGAGATTAAGTAAATGGCTCTAATAACTCTAACTGAAATTTTAAACTTCGCTATAATAAGTGCAGTTCTAGGATTCATATTTGCAGGGCTATATCAAAGTAGGCCAAAAACAGTCTATGACAGAATACATAAAAGGAAATTTTCTTTTAGGGATTTCAAATTTGCTTTAGCAGTAGTTGCTCCAGCAATAGTCTTGCACGAGTTAGCACATAAATTTGTTGCAATGGGATTCGGATACACAGCGTCTTTTGAACTATTTCCTTTCGGTTTATTAGTTGGGGTAGTGTTAAAGATTATAGGATCACCACTGTTACTTGTAGCGCCAGGTTATGTAATCATAGGAACTGAAGCATTCTCAAATGGTTTTGCATATAGGCTAATAGCTTTCGCAGGACCTGCAGTAAATTTAATACTCTGGATAGGATCAATGTTTTTACTAAAAACAAAGATAAAATTTACAACATGGCAACGTTCGGCACTAAAAATGTCAAAACTATTGAACATGTTACTATTCTTCTTCAATATGATTCCATTCGGACCATTTGATGGGGCAAAAGTATTCTTTGGTCCACCAAGTTAAGCCTTAACAGCAACTTCTTCAGAACTCTCTTTAGTTAATTCATCTAATTCTTTTCTAATAGCAATTATCTGCTTCTTATTATCAACTTGCTTCAAAACACCCTCACATTCAGGGCATTTAAAATCATTTTCAAGAGCATTATCGAAACTCAATCTTAGACACTTCTTTCTACAAGTCAAAAAGGCGCCATCTTCCTTTTCAAGCCTTTTTTTAAGAGTACAAACTCTCTCATTATATATCTTTTTAACCAAAATTTTAGCTTGAACTGGATTAAAAGTCCAATAATAAATATACCAGCCTTTCTTCTTATCTTTTTTCCTCAAGAAAGTAACTAAATTGCTCTCTTGAAGCCTATAAAGGGCATTTCTGACATGATTTATACCCATTTGGAGGTTCTCGGCAACTACAAATTCAGACACATTTTCGCCATGATCTATGATAAATCTAGCTACAGGAACGGCATCTTCACCAGCCATACTTGAGATAAGTGTATCTATCTTTTCTTGTGTAAGTTCCATGCTAAACCCCCTATTATTTTACAAGAAAATCGATTTAAAAAGCTTTGTGTTAGATAATTTCAGTTCAATTTTGAAGTTACCACAATGAAATAAATAGAAAGATTTTAATACTTTAATAACGAAAATGTAATAACAAGATGTCTTGGTTCAAAAAAAAGAAAAAAGAAGTGGATTTTTCTAAAGAATTACCAGATTTGAAGGCTAGAATAGGTGGAACTCGGGGAATACCCGATGTACCGCGCCCAAGGGGCAAAACTGAAGAGTTTCCAAGCTACCAAAACGAGTTACGCGACATAAAAAGAGTGATAGACAAACCAATTTCTAGACCACCAGTGCCTTCGCCTACAATGGAAATTCCACAAAGAAAACCCATGCTTCCACAAAGAACTGCAACATTAAATCCAATTTCACCAAAACCATCAAGCCCTATACCTCAACCAACAGGAAGAGGAAAATCAATATTTGTAAAATTAGATAATTATAAGGCTGCAAGAGAACATATGAGTAGAGTAAAATCTTTAACTAGGGATGCTGAAAATCTCTTAACCGAATTAAACAAAACGAGAAATGAAGAAGATAGAGAGCTAGAAACCTGGAAAGGAGATTTGGAGAAAATAAAAGATAGCCTTGTAATGATTGATAAGAAATTGTTTGAGGGTTGATGGTGGCCAAAAACGCAGAATACATAAACATAGACCAGTCTAATGTTGCAAGGAAGAGAATTCTTGAGACTGCAGTAGATACAACTCAAACATTGAGATTCTTTGAAAAATATCCTAAAATTAAAGCTAAAAAAGTTGCACAGCTAAACAAAATAAGAACTATAATGAGAAAAGTAATGGTTGAGATAAAGGCTTTAGAATTAATTATGCCGGAATTAGTAGAAAAACCAGAAATTAAACCAAAAAAAAGAACAACAACAAAAAAAACTTCCAAACCAATGTTAACAAAAAGAGAATCTGATCTTGATCAAGAAATAAAAGATATAAGAGCAAAACTTTCAAAACTCGGAGTTTAACCCAAAACTTTTAAAAATAACGTGTTCTATTAAACTATATGAAATCTTCAGAGCTAAAGAAAAAATACATTGAATTCTTTAAAGAAAAAGGACACATGGAGATACAAAATTCCTCACTTATTCCTGAAAATGATCCAACAGTGTTATTTACAACAGCAGGAATGCACCCTTTAGTTCCCTACTTACTAGGACAAAAACATCCACAAGGAAAAAAATTAGTTAATAATCAAAAATGTATTAGAACTGGAGACATAGAAGAGGTTGGTGACGATATACACTTAACATTTTTCGAAATGCTTGGTAATTGGTCTCTTGGAGATTACTGGAAAAAGGAAGCAATAGAATTGAGCTTTGAATTCTTAACAGATAAAAAATGGTTGGGCCTCCCAAAAGAAAAGTTAGCAATTACTTTGTTTAAAGGAAATAAACAGATTACAAAAGATACTGAAAGTGCAAAGATATGGCAGAAATTCGGCATTTCTGAAAAAAGAATAGTTTTCCTTGGAGAGAAAGACAATTTCTGGGGCCCGGCTGGAAAAACTGGCCCATGTGGTCCTGACACTGAAATGTTTTATTGGATATCAAAACAAAAACCACCAGAAAATTTTGATCCAAAAGATCCAAGATGGGTTGAAATATGGAACGATGTGTTTATGCAGTATAATAAAGATGAAAAAGAGAAATACACAGATCTAAAACAAAAGAACGTAGATACTGGATTTGGATTTGAAAGAGTATTTACAATTTTAGAAAATAAAGAATCAATTTACGACTCAAGTTTATTTAAACCAGTAATGGATAAGATAAATAAAGTAACTGGTGCGGGTAGTGCAGACAATATAGCAAAAAGAAAAATAGCAGATCACCTAAGAGCATCCACATTTATACTGAATGAGGAAATTTCACCAGGGAATTTGGACCAAGGGTATGTTCTAAGAAGATTGATAAGAACTTCAATAAGGCATGCAAGAAGATTAAAACCAAAAAAAGATTATCTAAAAAGTATAGTGGAAGTAATAATCGAGATTAATAAAAAAGATTATCCAGAATTAGATAAAAATAAATCAAGAATTATTGAAGAAATTCTAAAAGAAGAAAAGAAATTTACAAAGGGGCTAGAAAAAGGATTAAGAAAATTTGAAGCAATAGCAAAAAAAAGTAAAAAGATTACAGGAAAAGATTCATTCTTGTTATTCCAATCATTCGGGTTTCCAATAGAAATAACTGAAGAGTTAGCTAAAGAAAAGAAAATAAAAGTTGATGTAAATAGTTTCTACGAAGAATTAAAGAAACACCAAGAGCTTTCAAGAACATCTACAAAAGGAAGATTTGGTTCCGGATTGGCAGACAGTTCAAGAAAAACAATTTTGTATCACACTGCAACACATATTTTACTTTCAGCACTAAAAGAAGTCCTAGGAAAAGATGTTAGACAAAGAGGAAGCAATATAACAAAAGAAAGGTTGAGATTCGATTTTAACTTTGATAGAAAACTAACTAAAGAAGAAGTAGAAAAAGTAGAAAAGATAGTTAACGAAAGGATAAAAGAAGGAATAGAAGTAATTAGAGAAGAAATGACTTACAAAAAGGCAAAGAAGAAGGGAATTGTAGGTCAATTTACCTATGGGGAAAATGTAATAATCTATACAATAGGAGATATCTCTCAAGAATTATGTAGCGGACCCCATGTAAACAATACAAAAGAACTTGGACACTTTAGAATAACAAAAGAACAAAGTTCATCTGCAGGTGTAAGAAGAATAAAAGCTATTCTAGAATAATTGCTGGTTTACCTGGCATTGCTTTTTCATTATCTTTCTCAACAGAAATTTCAATACCAAAACGATCACGTAACTCTTTAGAAATCTCTTCAATAATCTCAATCTCAATCTTTTGACCAAATACAAACTTTGGAATTCTAATTTCGTCCTTCAAATAATAAGGAATTAATTTAGAGATATCTTTGTTGTGCTTCCCATCAATTGTTTTCTTTATAACTTCGCCAACATTTCTAGTTTTAATAATTGTTTTCTTTAAATCATTAATAAATTTATACTTCCAGTTCTCAGCGACGGCAATTTTAGCTTTTTTAGGTTTGAACTTAACCAATTTTATAATTGCACTCAAATCTTTATCCAAAGAAGCAACAAACTCATCAACTGCATCAAATTCTTTGTTTATTTTCTTAGCATCAAAATTAGGCCAAGTCTGTAACGAAACAAAACCTTTTCCACCAATTTTACTCCAAATCTCCTCAGCTATATGTGGACAGAAAGGACTTAACAACTTAATAAAACTCTCCAAATCTTTCTTACTTATTTCATCCTCTAAAGAATCAAAAAGAGATCTTATTTTAATCACAGCCAAATTATATTTGAAATTCTCAACATCTTCAGTAACTTCTTTGATGGCAGAATTAACTTTGCTCTCAACTCGTTTACTAGACTTGCTAATTTTAACTTTCTTTAAATAATCATAAACTCTACTAACAAACCTATAACTTCCCTCAACACCTTTATCATCCCATTCAGTATCTTTGTCGGGGGAAGCAATTGAAACCAAATACAGTCTAGCAGTATCTATTCCATACTTCTTAGAAATAGTTTCAGGCAAAACAACATTCCCCCTGGACTTCGACATTACAAAACAATTCTTGTGCAACATTCCTTGATTAAACAATTTCTTAAATGGCTCATCGAATTTTAACATCTTCAAATCTCTCAAAGCTTTTACAAAGAAACGAGCATAAATCAAATGCATACATGCGTGCTCAGCACCACCAATGTATTGATCAACTGGCATCCAATATTTAACTTTGTTTTTATCAAAAGGTTCTTTTTTATTTTTAGAATCACAATACCTCAAGAAATACCAACTACTATCAAAGAAAGTATCCATTGTATCTGTTTCTCTTC
>CAZUEV010000038.1:0-5416 GCA_964619355.1 Candidatus Woesearchaeota archaeon | reverse complement strand
TTTTGAAATATTAGGAAACAAAATAAACGAAAAAATAGCGCAAAAGGAAGTAAAAAACAACTTACTCAAATTTCTTGGCGAATTAACAATATCAAGAGCTCAAATAAAAATAATCAAAGACTCTTGGAAAGACAACAAAGGAATAATCAGAGTGAACGTGAAGTACCTAAATGATACAAAACTTGCATTAGGTTTAATAAAACAAATAGACAATAAAAAAGTAATCATAAACGTTACGGGCGTTTCAGGCATACTTAAAAAAGCAAAACAAAAATTCGTGGAGGGATAATAAAATGCAACAAAATAATGCTTTACAACATCAGATGATGGGTTATGACAGGGCAAGTATGTTTAGCCCAGACGGTAGACTACTTCAGGTAGAATACGCTAAAAAAACTGTAAAACAAGGAACATCAATAGTAGGAATAGTATTCAAAGATGGTGTACTTCTAGTAGCAGATAGAAGAACTTTAGATCCATTAATGGTAATAAATTCTGTAGAAAAAGTATTTCAGATAGATGATCATATAGCTGCAGCTGCAGCAGGAATCGTAAGTGATGGAAGAATATTAATTGAAAGAGCACAAGTTTTAGCTCAACAACACAGAGTTACATATGATTCACCAATAGATATTTACAGCCTAGTAAAGGAAATTTGTAATGTAAAACAGGCTTATACACAACACGGTGGTGCAAGACCTTTCGGAGTTTCGTTGTTAGTAATAGGTATGAACAAAAATCCTAAATTATTCCTAACAGATCCAACTGGAATTCACTGGGAATACAAGGCAACCGCAATAGGAGAATCTGAAGACGAGTTAAAGACAATAATAGGTAAGAACTACAAAGAAAACATGTCAATGGAAGAAGCATTAAAACTTGCAGTTGACGCTTTAAAAAAAGTTCTTGGTAAAGAATTTAGCCTTGAAAGATTAGATGGTGGAATTATAAGGCAAACAGACAAGAAGTTTAAAAAAATTGACAAAGATTCAATAAAAAAATATCTAAAAAAATGACAGACGTAGAATCATCAGTTATAGCTAGACTAAAAAAGCAAGATAGTAATTTTGAAATTCTAGTAGACTGTGATAAAGCAATGGCTTTCAAATCTGGAGAAGCAACTCTAGATGAAGTCTTAGTAACAAACGACATTTTCAAAGATATAAAGAAGGGAGAACATGCTTCAGAAAACCTTCTAGAAAAAATATTTGGAACTACAGACAAAAATAAAGTAGCAGAAGCAATACTAAAAGAAGGAGAAGTTCAGTTAACAACAGACTACAAAAATAAATTAAGAGAGAAGAAGAGAAAACAAATAATAAACATAATAGCAAGAAACTCTGTAGATTCAAAAACAAATTTGCCACATCCACCACAGAGAATTGAAAACGCAATGGAAGAGGCAAAAGTTAATATTAATGAGTTTAAAGGAGCAGAAGAACAAGTACAGGATATTGTAACAAAATTGAGAGCAATACTTCCAATAAGTTACGAGATAAAAATTTTAGCTATAAAAATTCCTGCACAATTCACTGGACAGAGCTATTCAACACTAAAAAAGTTTGGCAACTTAATAAAAGAAGATTGGCTAAACGATGGCTCACTACTAGTAACTGTTGAAGTTCCAGCAGGATTGCAAAATGATTTGTTTGATGGTCTAAACAATCTAACTCATGGTCAGATAGAAGTTACTGAAAAAGAAAAAACGTAATAAATATTCTAAACAGAATAGGAGATGAAAAATGGGAGAAATATTATTAAAAGACGGAACAATAGTTATTCCAGGCGAAGTATTAGCAAAAGGAATGGACTACTTGCCTAGTAAAGGCACATTTAGAGAAGGAGAAGACATAGTTTCTTCAGTTATTGGTACATTTAGACTTGAAGGAAGACTTACAAAAGTAACAGCATTAAAAGGAAAATACATACCAAAGAGAAATGATATGGTAATTGGTAAAGTTGTTGATGTTGGTACCGGTGGGTGGAGAATAGATATAGACTTAGCATTCAATGCAGGAATTCCACTAAAAGAAGGTTCTAGGGATTTTATACCCAATGGAGCAAACTTAAGTGATTATTACGAAGTTGGAGACTTAATTGTTGGAAAAATAGTTGAAATAAAAAGTCCAAAAATAATTGATGTATCAATGAACTCTCCAGGATGTAGAAAGTTAATTGGTGGAAGAATTATTCATGTTGAAACCACAAGAGTTCCAAGAATAATCGGTAGAGAAGGAAGTATGATAAAACTGATTAAAGAAGGAACTGGAAGCAACATAATGGTTGGACAAAATGGCTTAGTCTGGATTTCAAATCAAGATACAGACAAAGAGTACAAAGCAACTATGGCAGTGAAGAAAGTAAACGATGAAGCATTCAAGAGTGGATTGACAGATAAGATCAAGAAATTCTTGGAGGGAAAATAAAATGACATATAAGAAAAGATTCGACGGTAGAAAATTTGATCAAATAAGAGACATGGAAGCAAAAGTCGGAGTAATAAAAAGGGCCAGCGGAAGTGCAATGTTTAAAATGGGAGAAACAATAGCATATGCAGCCGTTTATGGACCAAGAGAATTATTCCCTGCATTTTTGCAAAATCCTTCGAAGTCTAGATTACATTGTATATATGATCTTTTGAGTTTCTCTGTAACAGACAGAAAAAGACCAGGTCCATCTAGAAGAAGTAATGAAGTTTCATTAGTAACAACAAATTCATTGGAACCTTCTTTAGACTTGAAAGCATATCCTCTAACAGGGGTTGATGTTTACATATACATAACACAAGCAGATGCAGGTACAAGAACTGCGGGAATAAACGCTGCAGCATTAGCATTAGCCGACGCAGGGATTCCTATGAGGGACATTGTAGCATCCGTAGCAGTTGGGAAAGTTGCAGACAAAATCTGCGTTGACTTAACTAAAGAAGAAGAAGATCATGAAGAAGGTGCAACAGATATGCCTGTAGCAATAATGCCTAGAACTGGAAAAGTAACACTATTGCAGTTAGATGGAAACATGACTGCTGAAGAAATAGACGAAGCAGTAAAGATGGCAGAGAAAGCTTGTAAAGAAATTCACAAGGTACAAGCAAAGGCATTGAAGGAGGGTTACAAGTAAAATGGCAAAAGAAGAAAATAGTTTAAGATTAGACGGCAGAAAAGAAGACGAATACAGAAAGCCAATCGAAGTAAAAGTTGGTATCTCTAAGAGCGCAGAAGGTTCTGCCTGGGCAAAAATTGGAAACACTGAAGTTATTGCCGGAGTTAAAATGAAAACTGGAGAACCATTTCCAGATACTCCCGATAATGGAGTTCTAATTACTACTGCAGAATTATTGCCAATGTCTTCTCCAGCATTTCAACCTGGCCCACCTAGTCAAAAAGCAATTGAAATTTCTAGAATTATAGATAGGGGAATAAGAGAATCCAAAATGATTGACCTAAAAAAATTATGTGTAAGAAAAGGTGAATTGGTTTGGACAATATTCCTGGATATGTATACAATGAATGACGATGGTAATCTAATTGATACTGCTGCATTGGCGGCATTAGCTGCATTAAAATCTGCAGTTTTACCAAAATTAGATGGAGACAAAGTAGTATTCGGTGAATTCACAAAAACACCATTACCTTTAAAGGCATTAACTGTGACAACTACCATAGCAAAAGTGGGTAGCGATCTCATTGTTGATCCAACTACTGATGAAGAAGAATTGCTAACTTCAAGATTAAGTGTAGCAACATCAGAAAAAGGTGCCGTACATGCATTGCAGATGGGTGGATCACAAGGTATGACAAGGGAAGAAATAAAAAAAGCTATGGAAATTGGAAAAAAAGCTTCAAAAGAGTTAAGGAAAGCATTAAAATGAAGTTAACAAAATACGAACAAGCAAGAATAATTGGAGCAAGAGCATTGCAACTAGCAATGGGTGCACCTGTTCTAATTAAAATGACTAAAAAAGATTTCGAAAAGCTTGACTACAATCCAATAAGAATAGCTAAGAAAGAATTTGATAAACAAGTTCTACCTATTAGCATTAAAAGGCCTATGCCTTAATTTTTTTTCTTTTTATTTTAAAATAAATTCTATTTGCACCAATAACAATAGTAATTATTATTGCAAGAATTATAACGATAGCAGGAGCATATGATTGTACAAAATAAACTGCATTGTAAAACAAATTGCCAGGAACTTCTTCATTGCCTTCAACATTTTGACTAGAGGAATCATTTCCATTTTCATTATTAGAAGAACTTGAAGAACTTCCAGGACCATCACTTGAAGGATCATCATTGGAAGGACTATGACAAGGAATTGCACCAACATAAGATCCATCATTGCCAGAACTACAAACTGGACCATCTAAATTAGGAGAAAAATAATTACCCCTATTCGCAAAAAACTCAACTTCATCATAAATTTCAACATTCTGTAAAAGTGGATCTACAACAACAGATAACAAATCATAACCAGTTTGGTTCTGATATTCTTCAAAAGAATTAATTTCAATAGAATTATCTTTAAAAGAATAATTTCCATCTGAATCGTAATACAGATTATTATTAAAGATATTCAATCTAGAAATATTTAAAGACACATAATGTTCTTTTGTATCAAAAATAATGTTATTCACCATAGTATTATTTTCAACAATTGCACCAACATAATCACCAAGAGTAACAAATTTCATTCCATTTCCACAACCATAAAGAGTATTATGAGAAAAAGTATTATCCTTTGCATAATATTCCGTTGATGTATTTCCACCAGCACCCATATAAAAACAAGAAATATCACGAGACGTTTGTTCATGTTCCGGTGCATGTTGACCAATAAGAATATTATTTTCAATTACATTATTTTTTGAAGAATCTATCCTTAAATTAATCCCCCTATTTTGAATAATTGTATTTCCAATAAAAGTACCATCATCAGTATCAGAAATCCAAATACCGGCCATCCAAGAATCCGCTAAATCTCCATCACTTTGTGGACCTACGTGATAAACATAATTATTTCTAATTGTAATATTCTCCGCCCTATATATATCCCAATATCCTTCTGAAAGAAATCCATTACCATACCAATTCTTTACAACATTGTTTTGAAAAGTAATATGTTTAGCTTCATGATTTGCAAAAGCAGAACCACCACTAGAAAACATATCATGTGCATAAGAATTTTGAACAACAATAGATTCAGAACCCCCAGTAATATCAATGCCACGAAGAGCATTAACCATCTCAATATTATCTATCAAACCATTTCGAGAATTAGCTACATAAACTGCTCTTTCTAAAGTATTTGCAATATAACCATTTCTGATTATGAATGAATCAACGTTTCCAAGTGCAATCATTCTATTCACTTCAATAGTATTTCTAAAATCAAAATTATCAAGAATTATACTCTC
>CAZUEV010000037.1:0-5572 GCA_964619355.1 Candidatus Woesearchaeota archaeon | reverse complement strand
TTGAGTGTAAGAAGCATATGCGTTTCCCTTTAACGAAGAAATAACTTCAACCCAATTATTCTTAACCCAATCTTTCTCCAACTTCAATAAAAGCCCAAAACCCCTAGCTTTCATTTCTTTATCAACAACACCTCCTTGGTGGGGATACCTAAACTGTTTTGGATGCGGACTATGAAATCCATGCATGTAATGAATCAATTCATGAGCAATAGTAGTCAGAACAATATAATCTGGAACGACTTCATTTCTAAACAGACCATTCACAACAATTTGAGTAGAACCATCTTTTAATTTTTTAATATGACCGAACTTAGTTTTCCAATTACCCTTAAAAACAACAGAAACCTTATTCAGTCTTTCAACATCAGGCATAAGAACTTGCCACACCTCTTCTAGCTTTTTATTAAGCCATTCATCACTTCTCATTAGAATTTTTTATACTGGGCAACTTTTTCTAACAAATCAACATGACCCAAAAATAATGCTCTGCAACAGTATCTTTTCAATCCAAGATCGTCCATAACTTTTTTTGGATCTTCACCTTTCTTAATTCTTTCTTTGTATGTCTCCCATAACTGTGCAACGGGCTTTCCACAACTGAAACATCTTATTGGAATTATCATTTTATCTATACGATTTTTGCCTCTTGGCTCTTGCTTTGGAGTCATTAGGCTTACAGACCTCCTTTCTTCTAGTATCTGCAATTAATAAGTTTCTGTCATACTTCAAAAACTTTTCCTTTAATGATTTATTAGTATCAACCAAACATCTACCTATGGCCAACCTAGCTGCTTCTGCTTGAGAGCTCCAACCACCACCTGAAACTTTAACTGAAATATCAAATTTCTTAATAAATTCTCCAGCCAACAACAAAGGTTCCATAATCTTCAGTTTAGCAGTATTGGGAGAATAGTCTTTAAGTAAAACAGAATTTATTCTAACATTTCCTTTTCCAGCTTTCATAGTAGCTTTTGCTATAGCGGTTTTTCTCTTTCCTGAATTGTGAACTACTTTCATTTTCTAATCAGTTTAGTCAAAGTATCGACATCAATAAATTTTGTATTCTTACTCTTTGTAACATCTGCTTCTTTAATTGTTTCTATTTTTTGATCTTTAAACTTATCTGGAACACCAATGTAACACATAACTCTTTTATATGCAAGTCTTCCTCTCTCTTGTTTGTAAGGCAACATACCCCTTATTATTCTTCTAACAAATCTGTCAGGCATAAATGAAATAAATGGACCTTTTAAAGGGTTACCCCTATCTCTTCTTTCTCTATACTTTTTCAAAATAGAATCTTTTCTTCCAGTCAGAATAGCTTTTTCACAATTCACTATATTGATGTCTTCCCCAAGCAATGCTCTCTTAGAAACATTAGTAGCCATCCTTCCAATAATCAAATTTGTAGAATCTATAACTGTCATTTTAACCAATTATTCTTACATCCTTTCCTTTTGGATTGGATTTCAATAACTCCTTAATTGTAATTTTATTTTTTATCTTTTCACTTGCAGATTCAGAGAATTGTAAAGCTGCAACAGTTACATCATGATCAAGATTACCATTGCCCAAAACTTTCCCAGGAACAATAACAACTTCTTTATCTTTTGTGTTTTCATTTATTCTATAAATATTAACTTCCCTTCTGTTTCTACCAGGCTTTTCTAATTCCTTAACAATTCTTTTCCAAAATCCAGATCCCTCTTTAGCAGAAGTTTCCTTGATCTCTTGTATCAAGTTTCTCAAATTTGGATTTGTTGTTCCAGTTTTCATTTTTCTTATGCGGAAGACAGGACTCGAACCTGCGTAGGCACTAAGCCACTGGGACCTTAACCCAGCCCATTTGACCACTCTGGCACTCCCGCTTATTTACTTCTTGACTTTCTTAGCGAGAGTTTTTATTATTGTCGGTTTGGCACTTTTTAGGCCTTTGCTGAACGCATCTAACTTTGTGTTAAACATTTCAATTGATGTTTGCAATATATCCTCAGGACTTAATTGACCAAAAGACTCTATTGTAAATATAAATTTATCATTTTCGTAATCAATTTTTAATGCATCGTAATCAATAGTTTCACAAGATTCGTACAAATCATCTTTTAATAAACTTTGCTCATCTAATTTTCCATCTTTGATTACAGTCTTAGGAAATTTATCCAAATTTTTTGCATTCTTATTTATCTTTAAGATTGGTTTATGTTTGTAAAAAACTGCACCAGGAGCAAATTTAATATGCTCTTTTCCAAATCCCACGCTTGCTGTAGCTACAAACTTAACAGTTTGATCATCCAACAAACTAACAATTGGAATTTCATCAAATGCAACCTTAACATTTTTATCACTAAAAACTAAATCAGAACTATAGACTGTCTTTGGACCTTTACCATCAAAACTAACTTGACAACTATAATTTTTAATGTTGTAAATACCAGAATCTGTAACAATAGGAACTAAACCAAGTCTGTGTGCTAAAATTTCATCATACAATGGAGAATCATTACTAAAAAATTCTACTTCATCAATAGCTAATGTTGGAGTTTCAGCAACCATAAATCTTCTTAGTGTATTTGCTTCTGCTTCATTTATTCCAGAGAGCTCAGCCCTCATTTCATTTCCATTCTTATCAAGAATTTTTATTTCCATTTTCTATGGTCTTCTCCCTCTTTTTCCTCCTTTTTTCCTACACCCATCGTGTGGAAGAGGAGTAACTTCCTCGATATTACCAATCTTTAATCCATTTCTAGTCATAGCCCTAATTGCAGCTTGTGCACCTGGACCAGAACTAACAGGACCATTATGACCACCAGGGGCTCTAACTTTTACATGAACTGCATTTATTCCTTTTTCAATTGCACCTTCAGCAGCAACCTTTGCAGCCATCATAGCTATAGTTGGACTACTTTCTAATCTATGTATTTTTGTCATCATACCACCAGATGATTTTGCAATAGTTTCGGAACCAGTGATATCTGTAATATGAATAATTGTATTATTATAAGATGCATAAATATGCGCAATACCCCACCTCAATTTTTGATTTCTATCTCTCATCATTTTGCAACTTCCTTTGGAACTTCTTTCTCTTTAATCTTGTCTTCTTTAACTAAGTCGGCTGCAGCTGGAACTTCTTCTTTCTTAACAGGTCCAGTTTCTTTTTTAACCAAATCTCCATCAACAGGTACTTCTCCCTTTTTAACAGATTTAGGATCTTCTTTAACAATAGGGATTTTAGGATTCAAACCTAATTTAGATTCCTCTTCTAAACTAACCAAATAAGAAGGGACTGTCATCTTTTTACCATTAACAGTAACATGACCGTGCACTATAAATTGTCTGGATTGATTTAAAGATTTAGCCAAACCTTTCTTGCAAATTACAGTTTGTAATCTCCTTTCCATTAAATGTCTAGGTTCTAAATCTAAAATATCTTCAACTTTAGAATCTTTTTTTATCAAACCATACTTCAAAAGTTTACTCATAAGCAAATCCTTTTCCTTCTGCATTTGTTCAGAACTTTTATCAGCAATATAATTTTTAACTTGAACTTTATAATTTTTTAATTTTGCAGTAACTTTCCAAATTTCTTTTTTATTTTTAAATCCAAACTCCTTAGTATACTTTCCTTCTTCTGCAATTCTTCCAGCCTGCCACGGGTGAGCTGGAGTATCATACTTTTTCCTTTGTTTTTTTATCTGACCCATCTTTATCCTTTCTTACCTTTCTTCTTAGTTTTTACACCAAGAGATCTTCCGCCTCTTCCTTTCTTCTTTCTAAAGTTAGATTTTGTTCTTTGCCCTCTTGCTGGAAGACCAACAGAAGTACGTAAACCTCTTCTACTCTTTATCTTCATTAATCTCTTAAGATCAAACTCTTTTCTTAATCTTAAATCAGAAGCTGTTAAATGTAAATCTTCACCAGTATCACGATCTTTTTGTCTATTAACAAACCAACTAGGAATGCCATGTTCAATAGGATTTTTAATTACATCTTCTATTTTTTTAACTTCTTCATCTGTTAAAGAACCAGTTTTTCTATCTGTATCCAATGAAATTACTGAACAAACAGCACCCATCATAGCATGGCTAACTCCCTTTATCTTCAAGAAAGACTGCCTAACTGGCCTACTACCTTCTAAATCAGTAGATACAATCCTAACAATGTGCTTTAATTTATCATCCATTCTATCCTTCAAATGGTTTTCGAGTCATTTAAAAATCTTTTTGTTATACCTAGTTGGAGAAAATCTTGTGTTTATCTCCATTTCCTAGTTCCAAGAAGATTCTCTTCATTACAACTTTCTCTGGGTTAGGTATTAACTTCACCCTTTTCTTTATATCTTCAAATGACTCAAAAGGCTTTTCACTCCTTCTATTCACCAATTCCTCTGTGTGTCTTTTACCAATTCCTGGAAGTAATTCCATTTGGTGCATCCTTGTATTCAACGGTTCAGCCTTGTTAAAGAACTCAACAAACCTTTGCTCATTTTCCTTAACTAATTGTTCAATAATTACTTCAACTTCTGATTTGGCAGTTTGTGTCAATTTTGACAAAAGTAATTTACCACCAATGTGATGAATCTTATCTCTTTTACCTTCTCCAATATAAACTAATGCATGAGGTTGTAGAAACTCGCCTTTCTTAGGAATTAATTCCAGCAAAGTAAAATGCTCTTTTCCAATAGCTTGTGCTATAGAAGTCTTCTGATGCATGGGTCTCATATCGAAAGGATAACCATGCGGAAGGAAATCCAAAATAATTGCGTGTTCTTCTTTTTCTCTCATCATTTTTTAGTACCTTAAGCATATTTCTTCACTACGTTTAGTATTTTATTCAAATCTTCCTCTTTCAAGGTCAAATTCTCTGTTGACAGTATTGCTCTAAGACTATCCAAATCCAAAGGACAAACATTCATTAAATGAGCTATGCTCTTTGCCCTTAACCTGGTTATTTCAAGAGCTTCTAATTCTTTTCTGAAATCAATAGGTGCTTTCTTCAATTTAGCTACACCACCTAAATATTCCTCGACTTTTTTAGCCCTAAAATTTAACTCTTTGTCTCTCTTCTTCATACCAGTTACTTCTTCTTTAACTTCGTATATACTGACCGGTTTTTCATTAACAATTTCCATTTTATTCCTTTTTCAAATGAACAGGATGCGTAAGTACTCTCTTTGACTTACCCCCATCTTTTATTTTTACAAAATAGTTACTTCCTTGCTTTCCATCAATTACACCAGACTTCCCATGAAATCTTGGAAAGTACATTCCTTTCTGATGTGATGGCTCTGCAACCAAGTTAACTCTATCTCCATCAACAAACTTTTGGAAAAACTTCCTTATGCTAAGTTTTCCTTTCTGTCTGATGTTTTTGGACAGTTTTCTCCTTGTTTTTCTTCTAAACCCACCGACTCTTTGCATTTTGAATACCTTTAGTTTACAGAGTATTTGTCCCATTTATAAGCGTTTTTGTTAACATTTTTATTAAATCAAAACCCTTAAAAACAGTTTAAATGTTAACTCAATTGTAGGCTAGACTGGATAGTTAGCTCTTATCTGTAACCGCAAATGAG
>CAZUEV010000036.1:0-5668 GCA_964619355.1 Candidatus Woesearchaeota archaeon | reverse complement strand
CGTCATCCAAATTATCATCTAATTCAATTTCAAAGACATCATCCCAAGTGTCATCTTCATCTAAATCGAATTTGTCACTTTTTTCCTTTTCAATTTCATCAGCATCGTTTCTCTCAGTTAACCAAACTTTAACGACAAGATCTTCAATATCATCATTACCATCGTTTTCAACTTCAACTTCAACTTCAACAGTCTCACCGGGAGTGAATTCATCTTCGTTCAAATCAAACTCATTTATGTCTAAGTCACCAACATCACAAAGGTCAGCTTCACCCAAAACTTCAATATCTTTTGATTTAATATCATATTGAGTTAACATATTACCTTCCTGATATGCTCTAGCATAAATGTTGTAATTATGATCTTCATCTAAATCTTGGTGAATATCCAAAGATATATCAAAAGGTTCATCTTGTCCATCATTTATGGTTTGTTGATCAGACAGATCATATGCGACAACTTGCTCCAAAGTTTGGTCATAAATCCACACAGCTAGATTAACATCACTCAAATCAGAATCTCCATCATTTTCAATATCTATTTCTAATTCAAGATTTGTATCTACTCTAACTTGATTTGGAATATCATCAAAAGAATCTGTATTAATCTCTAGATCCCCTGTGCTACCTGTAAGAGGTGTAACCAAAACAGTTGCAGTAACTTGCTGAGTTATTATTTGTGTATAAGCTCCACCAAGTCCGTTATCATAACTAACATCATATGTTGCAGTATACTGTCCCATCTTTGTTCCTTCTGGAACTGTTATTGTAGATGCAACATCTTGAGACCCATTCTCTAATAAATTAAAAGTATCTGGATCAAAAGTAACTGTTCCATCAAAGTTGTAAGAACTGACAAAATTATTACTATAACTGAAAAGTCCAGCAGTAAATGTTACATTGTCAGCAATAGTATCAACTGATGTAAACTCAACAGTTGCAGTATCAGCATTTCCCTGTTGAACATCTCCATAATCAAAATTTTCTGGATCCAAAGTCAAACTGGCTACAGCTAATCCAACCAAAACCAATAAGACTAGTCCGAAAATCGGCAATTTCATATTCATTTTATACCCCCAAACTATCACCATAATTGTTAAAATCGCGAGGGCTGAAAAGCTTATAAACCTTTTGAAATGGGCTAAAATACGTAAATTCCAGGTTTCTAAACCACAATTTCCACCAAATTTTATAAATCTGACAATATTCTAAAGATTATGAAATATTTGGAGAAACTAACGCTTAGAATACTAACAATATTGCTTTTATTCCTAATATACGATTATATCTACCTAATAGCACTTCCAATAACAACTAACCTAAGCTTCATATTTCTAAAATTATTCCAATATTCACCAGCTTTACTAAGTAATACAATATCTATAGGAACTACAAATTTTAATTTCATACAAGCTTGCGTAGCACTTCCAGCATATTATCTCTTATTAATACTAATATTAACAACAAAAGACTTAGATTCTAAAAAATCAGTGAAATTATTCATAATTGGAAGCATATTAATTCTTGCAATGAATATATTAAGAATAGATTTACTCATAGCAGCATTCGTTTCATTAGGAAAAGAATGGTTTGACACCATACATTTAGTCTTCTGGAAATTTGTATCTGGAGTATACGTTGCATTGGTATGGATATTCCTATCAAAAAAATACAAAATAAGATCAATACCAATTTACACAGACATAAAATATCTCTACAATAAAAGTTTTCTAAAAAACAGAAGTGAAAAACAAAGTAACTAATGTGACAATAATTCCTGCAGTAATTACACCAGAAATCAAATATCTATAAACTTTCGCCCTATTCATTCCAAATAACCACGCAGCCAAAACTCCAGTGTAAGCCCCAGTCATAGGTAAAGGAATTGCTACAAATAAATAAATTGCAGGATATTCCCACTTTGTTCCAATATGTTTCTCTACTTTCTTTCTGGTTCTAACAACCCACTTGTCAAACAACTTACGGTAAAAATCAAATTTTAACAAAACAACATTAATATGATCTAAAAAATAAAATATCACTGGAATAATTGCAATATTGGCCAATACAGAAACAACAACATAAAAAAACCAAGAACTTCCACCAGAAATTATAGCTAAAGGAATTGCACCCCTTAACTCAGAGATCGGTAAAATGCTTAATAAAATAACTTGAATTAACAAATCAGAATTCATTTCTTATCATCTTTTTGAAACACAAGCAAGTCATCAGTAGTAAGTTTCTTCTTTTCTTTAATTTTAGTTTCAACTTCCTTGGCTTTTTCTTCAAGAACTGCACTATCTTTCATTTGCCTCTTTATCTTTTCACCTTCAGCAAACTTACTTGCATTTTTCAATTTACTCTTTAAATCATCATTTATTTTTGAAAATTTATTTTTAGATTCGATAAAATTCTTAAAAGCCCCTTCTTGCTGTTTATTTAATTCATTAATCTGTTTTGTAAACTTAACAAAATCTCCATAACCCTTTTTGCTGTTAGTATACTCATCTTGTAACTTTTTATGAAATTCTTCTGCTTTATCTTTAGATTCTTTTATTTTCTCAGAAAAATTCTTCATACTTCTAAATATTTCTTGAACACCTTCAGATTCCTTCAATTTCTTCTTGAAATCCTTTATGTTCTTCATATACAACTGTTCTTTCTTAAAAGATGGAACTTCTGTTTCAATCTTCTGTTCTAATTTAGAAATACTATCTAAAATCTTTGAAGGATCAAAATCAATTTTCTTTTCCTTCATAATCTTATGTTTTTCAGTATTTAATTTCTTAAATTCAACAATTAACTCTTGAGTTTGTTTATTGTACTTGTCCCTTTGTTCCTTCAAACTCTTTATTTGCTCATTGGACTTATCTTTAGAACTCTTTATACCTCTGATTAACTTGATTAAACCTCTAATTTCTGTACTTAGACTTTCCTTTATAGAAAACCATTTTTCCTTTTGAACATTAAGTTCATTAAGACTTTTCTTAAGGTCATTTATTTCTCTTCTCAAATCCTTCCTTTTTGCATCATCTTTCATAATAATAATAAAAAGAAAAAAAGATTTAACCGAAAAGTGCGCCTAAACCGGCAGCGCTTTCAGCTTCATCTTTCTTCTCTTCTTCCTTTTTATCTTCCTTCTTATCTTCTGGAGCTGATTCTCCACTTGCAGCAGGTGCTGCACCAACAGCTACAGCTTCTTTAATGGCTTGATCAATATCAACACCATCTAAAGCCGCGACTAAGGCCTTGATTTTTGATTCATCAACTTGGGAACCAACAGCATCCATCACCTTTTTAATGCTCTCTAAATTAATTTCTTTCCCAGATTTGTGAAGGAGTAAAGCTGCATAGACTAATTCCATTTTTGACCTCCATTAGCATTATCTTTCATCTTATTTATTATCTCCTGGGCACCCTGAGCGTTTTCATCAGAATAGCCAACAGTCGACTTTGCATCTTTTTGAGTACCAGATTGTTTAATTGATTGATCTGATTGTGATTCTTTTTTTAATTCATCTGCTTTTGGAACTTCATCCACCTTTTTTTCTTCAGGTACTGGTTCCTCTACAGGTTTTGGCTCCTCTTTTGGAGACTCTTCAACCGTTTTTTCTTCAGGTTCTTTAACTTCTTCTACAGGTTGTTCTACTTCAACAGGTTTAGGTTCTTCTTCCCTAACTTCTTCTTTTGGAGTTTCTTCTACAGGTTTTTCCTCTTCTTTTGGAACTTCCTCTATAGGCTTAGGTTCTTCTTTAACTTCCGAATCTTCAGGAACTTTTTGTGATAGGGCTAAACTTTCAGCTTCTGCTTTTTTCAGTAATATATCAATAGTGTCCTTAGTTGGATAACCAGTAAATACAGCAACATTGAATGCACCACTTGCAGCAGCTTTCAAATCTGCCAAAACAGTTTCCTCATCAATGGACAAAACGTCTCTATTATACACTTCACCATCTTGATAGATAGATATTACATTGAAACCTATTTCCATTGGTTCTATTTTGAACTTTGCAAGAAGATCTGCTTGTTTTGAATTAATCTCCTCGCCCCCCTTAACTAATGTGGATGCTTGTTTAACGACAATTTTCCCATCTTCTATTGAAGCCTTTACTCCAGCAGCACTTAACTCACCAACAATAGGACCAGCAGGGAAAGGTGTTGGACCTTCAGGTATAATTATATCTTTGGGAGAGATTTGTCCAGCTTTAGCTGGTAATGTTGATTTATTATTATTCAAAATTTTAGCTAACTTAAATGGATCTTGCTCAGTAAATATCAATGCAGGCATTGTACCTTCCAAACCTTCTTCTAATTTTTCAATACCTTTCTTCTTATCTTTCAAACCTTCAATAGCTAATTTAATCAAACTTTTCTTTGAAACTCTAACATTCAAGGAATCTTTCAATTTACTTCTCAATTTTTGAAATTGTGCAGAAGGCAAATCAGTAATATCAATTATCCCAATTATATTGTTCTTTTCAAGAAGCTCTTTCAGAATAGCAACTTCTTTCTTCTTAGTTTCCGAAACATGGGCCTGTTTACTCATTTTTATCTTCAACCTTCACTACCTTTTCTTCCTCAGCCTTAGCAACTTTTTCTTTTTTAACAGGTTTCTTCTTTACTACTTTTTCTTCTTCAACAACTTTCTTTTTCTTTTTTTCATGAATAACCGGACCATTTGCTGTAACTTCAACAGAAGGACCCATTGTTAATTTAAGAAACATAGATTTGATATTGTTTTTTTCTTGTGGCAAAGAATGCATTACACTATTATATACAGAAAGAATATTATCAGTAACCGATTCATCCTTCATTGATTCCAAACCAGCAACAGCCTTAACAACAATCTGATTCTTGGTTTCTAAATGAACAGTATCATCTAATTTTTTCTTTAGTGGATCCAAGTCTGCAATAGGTGTAACAACACAACCAGACTTTGGATTTGGCATTTTACCCAATGGACCAAGAACTCTACCAAAAATAGAAGCAACTTCTGCCATCAAATTTGCCTGGGCAACAAAGAAATCAAATTCTCTTGCAAGTTTCTTTAATTTTTTCTTATCTTTTTTGTAAAGTGAAAACTCTTCTTGTAAAATAACTTTATTAAATATTTTAGCTTTAGTACCTAACTCGCTTCCAACAAAAGCACAGATCTTAGCTTCTTTACCTTTTCCACCAGGTAATTGGACAAACAAATCAACTTTATCATCTGCTTTTTTTACATTCAAACCAACTAAATTTATAGAAATATCAAATGTTTGATCGAACTTCTTACTCTTAGAAATTTCTCGTACTTTCTTTATAGAATCTAATATTGCTTTTTTGTCCATTTTCTCCTCCTACTAAACGTAGTCATATCGGATAGAATGTGGTTTCTTAGACCGTTTATAAAGTTTTTGTTCTAATTATAATTTCAAAACATACACAAACAATTCTTCAAAGTCAAGTTTTTGTCTAGAAATCATTTCATACTTATATCCATAAATATCAAACAAATCGAGAACATCTAAAGTAAAGGAAGAAAACAACAAAAGAATCTTCCCATTTTCATTCAAAAATTTATGAGCTTCCTGTAAGAAACTATCAATTATCTCAGAACCAGTTTCACCACCTGTAGTACTCAAGGCAGAATCTTCAGGTTCTCTTTCATCTTTTGGTAAATAAGGTGG
>CAZUEV010000035.1:0-6016 GCA_964619355.1 Candidatus Woesearchaeota archaeon | reverse complement strand
AAAAAAAGAGATTAAACCTTATGTTGACGAAATAAAAATAGATAATCTTGGGAATTTAATTGCAAGAAAAAAAGGACCAAAACCAAGAGTAATGCTGGCAGCTCACATGGATGAAGTAGGTCTGGCAGTAAGGCATATTCATAAATCTGGAAGAATAAAAATAGAAACAGTTGGTGGAGTAGACAGCCTAACTTTACTTGGACAACAAATAAGTCTAGACATGGGCAACAACAAACAAATAAGAGGGGTAATTTCTTCCGAAGAATTAAGCACAGGACAAATAATGGAGGAAATACCGGAATTACATAACTTATTTGTAGATACAGGATTAACAAAAAAAGAATTATTAAAGATGGGTCTTTCTAAAGGAACACCAATAACTTTTGATCCAAATGCGTGTTACTTAGGAAAAAAAGATATAGTGATGAGTAAAGCAGTGGATGACAGGGCAGGATGTTTTATCTTAATTGAACTTGCAAAAAGATTAAAAAACAAGAAGGCAGAAATTTTCTACGTTTTCACAGTACAAGAAGAGGTTGGACTTTATGGAGCAAGAACATCTGCATATAGTGTAGAACCAGACTGGGGAATTGCAGTGGATGTTGCCGATGCAGAGGACTATGCAGAGGATCCAGTAATAACAGTTGGCGGGGGACCCGTTATAACAGTCATGGATTCAGAACTGATTTCAAACAAATCAATAAATGGGTGGATAGAGCAAGCTTCAAAAAAACTTAAGATTCCTTTACAAAAAAGTGTTAATACAGCAGGAACAACAGATGCAACAGACATAGCACTTTCAAGAGGAGGAGTTCCAAGTACAGTACTGGGAGTTGCAGTAAGAAACATGCACTCTGCAGTTGGAGTTGTTAGCATGAGTGATATTGATGAAGCTGTGGCCGTACTACATGAACTACTAAAAAATCCAAAAAAGAAAACAGAAGTTAACTAATTTTTAGAAAATGATAAATTATGATGAAATCGGACCAGAGAAGATACTCCAAGTTTATGATCCAAAAACTGGCATGAAAGGATTTACAGTTATAGATAATACAGTTAGGGGGCCTGGAAAGGGCGGCATTAGGATGAACCCAACTGTTACAGTAGAAGAAGTAGCAAGATTAGCAAGGGCAATGACATTAAAATGTGCTTTAGTTGAATTGCATTTTGGAGGGGCAAAGTCTGGAATAATAGCAGACGATAAAAAACTAACTTCAGAACAAAAAAATAAGATAGTTAAAGCATTTGCTGAAGCAATAAAGATTATTTCTCCAACACATTATGTTGCCGCACCAGATATGAACATGGGTGAACGTGAAATGGCTATTTATGTTAAGGCAAACGGAAACATGAATTCTGCAACAGGCAAACCTTCAACATTATGTGTAGAACCTGGAGAAAAATGCGGATTACCACATGAATATGGAAGCACTGGATTTGGAGTAGCAAAAGCAACAGAAGTAACAATGGAACATCTAAATATGAATACAAAGGAAACAACTGTAGCAATAGAGGGATTCGGAAATGTGGGAACTTTTGCAATGAAACATTTAACAGAAAAGGGTGTAAAGGTTGTTGCAGTATCAGATTCAAAAGGAGTAATTTACAATAAAGATGGATTAGATTATGAAAAACTAACAAAAGTAAAGCAAGAGCAAAAAACAGTTACAAAATATAAACCTGGAAAAATACTTCCAAATGGAAGCCTATTTGGCCTGGATGCAGATATTTTAATTCCTGGAGCATTACCTGATGTAATCAATGAAGAAAATTACAAAAAAATTAAAGCAAAAATAATAGTAGAAGCAGCAAACATCCCAATGAGTTATGAAGTTGAAGAAAAATTACATAAAAAAGGAGTTTTAATAGTTCCAGATATAATTGCAAACGCTGGCGGAGTAATAAGTTCTTATGCAGAATATGTGGGATACAACCCAAAAAAGATGTTCAAATTAATTGAAAGAAAGATCATAGAAAATACAAAATTAGTTCTAGAAACAGCAAAGAAAGAAGGAATTTCAACTAGGAAAGCTGCAACAGAAATAGCAACAAACAGAATAAAAAAATAATTCTTATATACCTTACAATTTCCTAAAATAAGAATAAAATGTTGAATGAAATAAAAAAAGAACTTGCAGATCTTGGTAATAAAGAGAAATCAGAGATATATCAAAGATTCTTCAAAACAGGTCCAGGACAATATGGGGAGGGAGATATATTTCTAGGACTAACTGCAGCAGAACAAAAATCTGTAGTAAAAAAGTATATAGACTTATCTTTAGAAGACCTACAGAAATTATTAGACTCTAAAATTCATGAACACAGATCATCTGCATTGGCAATTCTTACAAAAAAATACAAAAAATCAAATAATAAAAAAGAAATAATAGATTTCTACCTAAAGAATACAAAAAGGATTAACAATTGGGATTTAGTAGATTGTTCTGCCCCACATATTTTAGGAGATTATCTATTTAATAATCAAGAAAAAAAGAAAATATTATACAAATTAGCAAAATCAGATAATTTATGGGAAAAAAGAATATCAATCTTGGCAACATTTAGTTTTATTAGGCAAAATGAATATGAAGATACGCTAAACATATCAGAAATATTACTAAATGATAAACATGATTTAATTCACAAGGCAGTTGGATGGATGTTAAGAGAACTTGGAAAACGCGATCAAGATGTTGAAGAAGAATTCTTAAAAAAGTATCATAAAACTATGCCAAGAACAATGTTGAGATATTCAATAGAAAGATTCTCTGAAGAAAAAAGAAAGTTCTACATGAAAAAATGAAAGCAAAAATAAAAGATATAAAACAAGAAACTCACGATACAAAGAGATTCACAATAACTTTAGAAAAAGAAATAGAACATAAACCAGGGCAATTCATCAAGCTAACCTTGCCAAAAAAATATATTGGAAGGCCATTCTCAATTTCATCAAAAGGTGGAAAACATAAAGAAATAGAACTAACAATCAAACTATATGCAGACGGAAATTTTACTCAAAAATTAAACGAATTAAAAAAAGGAGATGAAGTTGAAATAGATGGACCTTATGGACATTTCTACTTCGATGATAAAACCAAAAAAGATGTAGTGTTAATTGCAGGCGGGACAGGAATATCAGCATTGCATTCAATATTTAGATATATAATAGATAAAAAACTAAAAAACAAAATCACATTATTTTACTCAGCAAAAAAAGAAGAAGACCTTGTTTACAAAGAAGAATTCGAAAAAGAAGACATAAAGCTTCATATAAATCTAACAAGAGAAAAAAATGGGAGAAGACTTAATAAAGAGGATTTAAAAAACGTGAATAAAGATTCTTTATTTTTCATTGTAGGGCCAAATGAGTTTGTAAAAGACATAGCGGAAATCTTAAAAAACTTAAAAATCAAAGAAGAAAATATCAAAACAGAAATATACGGAAGATAAAAAATGCCAGACGAATATGGAAAAAGGAAATCAAAAGGCGACAAAAAAGCCAAGACTAGATACAACTCTAAATTTAAGAAAGGCGGAAAAAGAAGAGCTGGAAAAATAAAAGATGATAAATTCAAATCTTCTTAATTTACATGGGAATCTCAACAAATCCCTCAGAACTATCTACAATCTCAACTAATTCATTCTCACTTAAATTACCTTGATATAAAGATGAATCCTTCCAATCTGGTTTACCCATTATCCTATCTTCAAAATAAGTATTTCCACACCCATAACATTTTATCAAGCGTGTATATTCCCTATTACCAATCAGACCTTCAGGTATGCTCTGGGCAAGGGTAGTTAAATCCTCATGTTTACATCTTTTTACCATAAAAAAACAAAACAAACTAATTATATAAATCTTATCAAATCTTCTTAACCATATAAGGGCCTTCTAAAGAATAACCAAGTTTTCTATAATATTCTCTAACACCAACGCCAGAAATAACTACAATTTTGTTAAGATCATTTTCTTTAGCAATTTCTTCTGCTTTTAACATTAATTTTTTACCTAAACCTTTGTGTTGTGCTTCAACTTCCTTTTTGGAATCAACACCAACCTGCTTTCCATAAACATGTATTTCTCTAACAATTAAAGATTTATCAGTAATCTCTTTCCTAAATGGTTTGCTAGGAATTCTTAATCTAATTAAGCCAAATAAGTGATTCTCGCTCTCAAAACTAATAAAAAATTCTTTACCATCACTAGCTTCATATTCAATAACTTTCAATTCTGGTTTTTCATCTTCAGTGTGTTTATCAAGACCTACTTCCCTACAACGAATACATTTACATTTCAAACCCATGTCTCCCATTCTATCTGCCAAAGAAGTCCTAGAGTTAGATCTTATTTTACCAGACTTTATATCTCTATGATCAAACTGCCGCATAATCCGCATAATCCTACAATATTCTGGAACGCTTGCTTTCATATTACAAATTAAATCTAACATATCAGATTCATCATACAATTCAAATTCCCCCTTTTGATGCATAACATCCAATGGAGTATTATCCATTATTTGCAAGGGATACATTTTTAATTGATCTGGCTTAAAATCAGGATTGCTGAACAATTCCTTAAATTTCTTCAAATCATTTTTTAAATTAGAACCTGGCAAACCTGGCATAATATGATAACCAACTTTAAATCCAGAATCTTTCAATAATCTAGTTGCTTTCACAACATCTGCAACAGTATGTCCTCTTTTTACAATTCCATAGACTTTATCATCAATTATTTGCACACCCAATTCAATTCTTGTGCAACCAAACTCTAACATTTTGTTGATATGCTCTTCAAATGACCAATCTGGTCTAGTTTCAATGCACAAGGCAACACACCTATGTTCTGCAGTTTCATTTATTTTTTTAGCTTCTTCCAAATCTTTTGATTTTTTTTCATTCAACGCATCATAAACCTTTTTTGTAAATTCATATTGATAATCTTCTGGATAAGATAAGAAAGTACCACCAAGATAGATCATTTCAATTTTAGAAGTTGGATGTCCCATATCTTTGAAAGCTTTCAATCTGTTTTCTACTTGATTGTAAGCATCGTAATGTAATCTCATAGCTCTCATAATTGCAGGACTTTTAGTTGTGTAACTATTTGGAGTTTCTTTACTATTTGGGCAATAGATACATCTACCATGTGGACATTTGTAAGGTTTAGCAACTACTGTTAAAGGTGTAACACCAGACTTAGTCCTTATTGGTTTCTTAACTCCACTTGTATTCTGTGTCATAAATTTGAAGCTTAACCCAAGACTTTTAAATTCATCGGATTGAACAACAACATGGAAAAAGAAGTTTGGAATAAAATAGCACCTGAATGGGATAGATTTAGAACAAAACCATTTCCAGAGACAGTATTAACATTAGCAAACAAATGGAAACCAGGAAAAATTTTAGACCTTGGTTGCGGAAATGCAAGAAATTTAACTCCATTCTCAGAAAAAGAGTTTGAATGTTATGGCATAGACTTTAGCGAAGATATGATTGAATTAGCTAAAAAGAGATTAAAAGCAGAATTTAAAGTTGGAGACATTCTAAAAATACCTTATGAAGATAATTATTTTGATTATATAATCTGTGTAGCTGCATTTCATCACGTAAAAAAGGAAGATCAAAAAAAAGGATTGCAAGAAATAAGAAGGGTTCTAAAACCAGGCGGTAAATTATACTTAACTTGTTGGAACAAATGGCAAAAAAGATTTTTATTTTCAGAAAAAGAAGCAAAAATACCTTGGAAAATAAAAGATAAAACTTACTATAGGTACAACTACCTGTTCAATTATTTTGAATTAAGAAGATTGGTAAAAAAGGCAGAATTCAATATTGAAAAAATAAGTGGTATTGTTGGTAAAAATATTGAGATTATTGCCTCAAATTAAACCAACTTCCACCATTCTTGATGCCAAAATCATAGAATCGCCATCATACTCTTGATCTGCCAATTCAACGTACCATTTACCAATTGACTCCATTACTTCCATTTTATCACCTCTAACTA
>CAZUEV010000034.1:0-6187 GCA_964619355.1 Candidatus Woesearchaeota archaeon | reverse complement strand
ATATTATTTTTGTTATGGATGAAAATTCTGGTAGCCCAGATCCTATTGCTGAAAAGATTTCTGAATTGGATGGTGTTAATTCTGCAGAAATTTCCGATGTTAGAAGAGCAATTGGTTAAAGAAATAATAAAAAGATATTTCCAAAGATTAGGCTTATAATTATTGCTATTAGAAATGCAGGTACAAATGCGACCCCTTCTTTTACTGTTACTTCATTTCTATGTTTTTTTATTATTTCAATTTGTTTGTTAGTTACCCCTACACTTTTTGAAGAATAAATTGTTTTTCCATCTACAATTATTTTATCTGTTATCCAGTCTCCTTCTCTTAGTTTGTCCACGCTTACTTTTTTATACATTGAAGTTAGCTCTACTGATTTTGTGAAAGTTAATAGATAATTTGTTATTAGTGGGACTGCAAGTATTGTTGAAAAGATTATTCTTAATGCATTTTCTTTGGTGATTAGAAAACTGACCAGTACTCCAGCTCCGAAAATAATTAGTAAAATTTTGTTTAGTTGTTTCTTTTTTAGATTTAATTTTTTATATTCTTTGATGAAATCTTTGTTGTGTTTGAATACAAGAACTATTGTCCAAAGTAAACCATAGACTGCCCCGACTATAACTAAGTTGATTAAAATTGTTATTGGAAAATTAATTGTAATTCCAGGTGAGAAAAATTTGGTTAGTACTACTGGATAAATTGGAAGTGTTGCTCCAACACCAATTAGTAATTTTGAATCTCCTCCACCCCATTGTTTTGTATAATACATTATGTTTGCTAAAACTAAGAATGCTACAATGTAACCAAGACTATGCATTATAGGTAAGAAACTGTTTTCTGAAATTGATTTTAAAGCAAAAATTGTTACTCCGATTGCAATTAAAGTAAAGTTAAGCCAATCTGGAACTTCTTTTGTTTTTATATCAAATATTGTTGCAGCTAGTAACCAAACCATTACTACTATGATTAAAATCCAATCTATCATAATAAGATTTAAATACCTGGTTTTATAAATTTTGTTAAGATGTTTGCTAAGAAAGATATTTTAGATATAGGGAGAAAAGCGTATAATTCTTTTTCGAAAAAGCATAATATAGATGTTAGGATAAGAATAATTAGTTCAAAGGCTTTTTGGAAATTAGCTAAAAGGAGTAGCCTGGTAAGGGCTAAACTTAAGAAAGGTATCCCAGTTATGGTTGGTGCTTTGGTTGTTCATTCTTCGATTGATACTGTTTACATTTGTAAGGATGTGATAAATTCTATAACTGATGACCCAAAATTTGTCAAAGCCATATTTTTACATGAGTTTTATCATATCTATTTCAAGTCTAAGATGACAGATGGTGGGTTCAAAAGTGCAGTTGATTCTGAGAAAAGAGCAAAAAAAGCAATGAAGAAAGAGTTTCCAGTATTATCTAGATATTTGGTTTGAGACAGAAAGACTTTTAAATTTAGTTTCGGTTATTTTTTTATGATGAATAAGAAGGCCGAAAATCCAGTTACTACTTTAATTATTATAATTGGTGTTTTGATTGTTTTGTATGTTTTAGTTATGCCTCCTTGCGATAAGTGTGAATTATTGAATACTGATTGTCCATCTTATTGTGAAGATGAATCTGGGGCCAGTGGAGATGTTTTACTAAATGTTGAACCTGGAGATGTTTCTTTGTCTGATAAAAGAACGTATGATCTTGGTTCGATTAATCTTTATTCACATTCTGAGCCAGATGTTGATAGACTTTCTAATTCTTTGAGTGTTAGCAAAGGGTGGTTTGGAGCAGTAGATCAAGATTTGACATTTAATGTCGATAGTTTTAGTGATTTGGAATCTGCTCAACTTTCTTTTGTTGTTGTTGATTCTAGGGGCGATTTGAATATTTATTTGAATGATAGGCAAGTTTTTTCTGATGGGATTTCTTCAGGTAGGACCGTTGAAGTAGATTTACCAGTATCTTATTTGGAAGAAGTTAATGAGTTAAGGTTAGAATCCGAGACTCCAGGTTTAGCATTTTGGGTCAGAAATTATTATGATTTGAGGGATGTTGAAATTTTAAAATCTTTTGAGATAGTTCATTCTAGTGATGAAAAATCTTTTTTTATTAGTGATCAAGAATATGACGCACTGGATGAAGCAGAATTAGAGTTTACCATACATTGTTCTTCTTTGGAAGGGGAAGCACAATTTAAGATTTATTTGAATGATGAGTTGAGTAGATCGGATACAATTGGTTGTATTAGCAGAGATATCTCTATGAGTGTTGATTATGATTCTCTCAATGAAGGAACTAATACTGTCAGATTTTTGGTTGACAATGGTGATTTTTTGTTAAGTGATATTGGAATGGAAGTTTGGTTTGATGAAAGTGTTTCTCCTTCTTATGAGTTTGATGTTGATAGGAAAACTGGAAATGAGTTTGAGTTGTATATGAAGTTTGATTCTTCTGATGATGAAAAAAGAGGAAATATTAATTTGAATGGTCATACTATTGAGTTTGATACTAGTTTGAATGTATTTAGAAAAGATATTACAAGCTATGTTGATTTAGGCACTAACTATTTAGAAATTAGACCAGATAATAATTTTGAGATAGATAGACTAAAAGTTTCTATTTTGTAAAAAGAGGTGTGAATGGCAGAGGAAAAACAATATTATCCAACAAGGGCTAGGGTTTACCCTGGTTTTAAAAAGATCATAGTTTTTGTTATAATTTTGGCTCTCATTGGCGGGTTAATTTATTTAGGTTTTGTTGGATATAATTATTTTAAGGAAGATATTGGGGATAATTCTACAGTTGAAGATGAAGATGAAGGGTTTTTAGAACGTTTACAGAATCTTTTGAATCCAGATCAATTTAATACATATGATCCAATTATAAATTCAGATGAAGAGAATGAAAATCTTGGAATTAGAATATTGAGTTTTGAGAGTATTGCACCATTTTTCTTATCTGATGAATCAATTGTTGTTGGTGGATCTGTTGAAGCTGCTTCTTTATCTGAAGAAGGTGCAAATGTTTATTTTACTTGCAAGATGAAAGGATATGATATTGAATCAGATCTTGAACCTTCCGAATTTTTTGTTCCAGGAACTGGAGATGTTGTTCAAGAGGATGTTTATTGTTCATTTGAACCTGGAAACTTTGAAGAGAGGGAAGAGATTGTGTTGAAAGCAACGTCAGATCTTTCTGTGGGTTCTACGTATGATGTTTGGATTACTCCTGATGTTGAAGATCCTATTGATTATATTGGTTTTAGACCTGAAAGTATTAGTTCTTCTGGTGTTGTTAGGTCTGGATCTGATCCCGGGCCTGTGAGTTTTGGAATATCGTCATTTAAGTCTCAACCTTTTGTTGAAGATGATACTGTTTTTGTTACCTTTGAATTAAAAAAGGAGTGGACTGGAAATTTAGTATCTGTTAATTCTATAAAATTGACTGTCCCAAGAATTTTAACTCCTAGTGAAGACCCCACAAAATGTGCATTTATACTTTCTGGACGAAGTGAAAGTGATAAGGATTATTATGAGCTATCTTCAGAAGTGTTAGACAAGATAAATGATAACATTGAAACAGATTATCAATCGGAAATTGTATTAAGATGTGATTTTGAAATTGGTCAATTATATGCTGATGATGATTTTGTTAATGAGATTCTTACTGCAGAGGCAGATTATACTTTTGAGGTTAGCAGGAGCACAGATATTGAAATTAGGGAATTAGATGTTTAGAAAGGTTTTTATATAATTCTCTTTATGTTTTTCTTATTATGAGAGGTGGATTGATTTTAATGTTTTTTGTAGTTGTTTTACTAGTTTCTTCTTGTGGACAACAGGGTGGACAGTCTACGAATATTGGTGGTGTAGATATACAATTTATAGAAAATCAGCCACCAAGCCAATTACGTGAAAATGCACATTTTAATGTTGGATTAAAATTGAAGAATAATATTCCTGAAACAATGCAAGGTGTTGAAGTTTGTGTATCAGATTCATTATCAAATGAGTATGGTGGTATATCTGGAAAAGAATGTCAGACGGTTTCCATTTCTGCTGCAGAACATGATGGAGGCTCAATTTTTCCTGAGGAGAAAACCTTACTTTTCCCACAAGGTGGTGGATATTATTATTCTGGTTTAGAGCAGGGACCCGATAGCACTATTTTTTTGGTTGATGTTACTTATCCTTTGCAAACCAAATCTAGGACAGATATTTGTTTGAAAAAAGATCCTGCTTATGAGGTGACTGAAATTCAATGTGATTCAAATATGATTTTTAGTGGTGGAAGTATAAAATCTGATTTTGCACCAATTGTTGTTGATAGGATAGAAACTAGTATTGTTTCTGAAGGAACTCAAAATAGAGTTTACGCAGATATTCATTTGAGAAAGGCTTCAGTTGGTGATGTTGTTTATTCTGAAGATCATACTCAAAATTTGATGGGTATCCGAGTAAGTCTTGGTTCTGGTGAGGTTTTTGATTGTGATACTGTGCAAGATGGATATTTGGAATTTGATGGTACTGATGAAGAAGTAAGTTGTGATACTACAGTGATATTGGAGGAAGCTTGGCAAGTGGATTCGTTAAATGTTGAATTGGTATATGATTATAGCATAGGATTAAATATTGGTCCCGTGCCAATTAAAAAATTAGGGGAGGGGTTAGATTAAAATGAAAAAATTGTTTGTGGCTTTATTAATGGCCGTAGTTTTTATTTCTGGTTGTGGTGGTGATGATACTGTTGCACCTGGCGAAGGTCCGTTTATTGGAGGTTCTGAAGGCATTCTGTTATCTTTTGTTGATGCAGCTCCGTCTCTTGAATTTGTAGCGGGTCAAGATGTACCTGTGAAACTTTTGTTGAAGAATAATGGGGAACACGATTTGGCTGAAGGTAATGTTGAAGCAAAGTTGTATGGTGTACATATGCCTTCTTTTAGTTTGGATTCTGATTGGAAGACTGTTAGTTCTCCTTTGATTGGAGCTAAAAAAGGATTTTTGGAAGAAGGTCCTGAGAAGATGGTTGATATGGGTGTATTAAATTATGTAGCAGACCTAAGTAATCCAATCGATAAAACTTTGTTTGGTAAGATTTGTTATCCATATAGAACTAGAGCAAGCGTTGATATTTGTGTTAGTTCCAAAGAGATTGAAGATGCAGGTGGAGAAGTTGTTTGTTCTGTTGCAGGAGAAAAAATAGTTTCTGGTGGAGTTTCAAGTGCACCTGTTCAGTTAACTAGCTTTACTGAAACTTTTGAAGGAAGAGATACTCTTGTATTCAGATTGGCGTTACAGAATAGCGGAATCGGCGAAACATTCGATAAGGATGTTGCATGTGCGGAGACTGAATCTTTGGAAGGAAACTTAGATCAAGATAAAGTGTATTTAACTATGCCTGAAGATGTAACTTGCTATTTTGTTGAAGGCGAAGAATCAAATGAAGGTTATGTTAAATTAGGTGGCACTACAGTTACTTGTTTCATGGAAGTTGAGAACACAGGTTCTAGTTATGAAAGAAGTATTGATGTCTTGATGGATTACAAGTATATCGAAAGTACATCTGTTGATTTGAGAATTTTAGAGGCTTAGTCCTCTTTTTTCTTTTTTACATTAAAGTTTTTTGGGAGATTTCGTTTTTTACTATCCCCATATCTTTTTCCCATTCTGTAATAAGATTTCTGTTATAAATAATTGCTGCAGGGTGGAATAAAGGTATTAGTTTTATTTGTTGGTCTTCTATTTGAATTAATTGTGGTTTTCCATGTACTTGTGTTATTCCTGGTTGTAGTTTCATGTTTTCTATATTTCCAAGAGCTAAGAAAAATTTGGTTGAATAGTTTCCTAATGAGCAGACTACTTTTGGTTTCATTTCTCTTATTTGTTTTAGCAAGTATGGTGTGTGTTTTTTGATTTCTTCTGGTTGTGGGTCTCTGTTTTCAGGAGGTCTACATTTTAGTATGTTTGTTATGTAAATATCGTCTAATGAGAGTCCTACTTGTTTTAGAAGATTGTCTAGGTTTTTTCCTGCTGCACCTACAAATGGAAGCCCTTGTTCATCTTCTTTTCTTCCAGGTGCTTCACCTACGAAAAGAATGTTTGCTTGTTCATTTCCTTTTCCTAGAACTATATTTGTGCAATTTTTGAAGATTTCTGTAGATTTGATTAATTCTAGTTCATCCATTTTTCTTTGCA
>CAZUEV010000033.1:0-6227 GCA_964619355.1 Candidatus Woesearchaeota archaeon | reverse complement strand
ATTATTCCCAACACTTAAAAATCACCCAACATTCATCAAAATATGGAAGAAATAGTCATAATACAATCAGCCCTTCTAATAATAGCAATAATAACAATTCTCTTAAATATAAAACTCAAATTTTTCAAATTTAAAGTAAATAGCTACTTTTTCGATATTGCAGTACCAGCCCTAATTGCCATGGGATTACTATTAATAAACATCTCAAACATTATGTCTCTTTACAGAGATATTCTCATAGTTTACCTAGCACCTATAACTGAAGAAATATTTTTTAGAGGTTTCCTAATTGGAGCTCCATTATTAATATTAAAAAAATATAAAATAAAAGAAGAAAAACTAACATTCTTACTAATAATCTTCTCATCATTCATTTTCACAATATTACATGGGGACTACAGCTATTCAAGAATGATATTTGGATTAACAATGGGAATTATGTTTGTTTTGTACAAGAATAACCTTCTACCGTGTGTTATAGCACACTTTGTAAATAATGCTATTCTAATTTTTTCTATGAATTAAAACCCTTTCCTTGACATAATAAACAGACAATATTAAATTTAGTTTAACCTTTTCCAAAAATAGCAAATTTCTTATTTCTTATTGTTTCACTATTCAAATCTACTGCTTTTGTTAATAATTTCATTTTTTTTGATAAAGAAGATTCAGTTTTTTCAACTTTTTCCGCTATCTTGTTAACTAATTTTTCAAAATTATCAATTTTTTTATTAATTTCACTTACTTTCTTATCAATTCTGGAAGGGGTTAGTTTAGAAGTATTTTCTATCACTTTAGAAGATTGTTCAGTAAGTTTTTTTGTTTCATTAATAAATCCGGATAAAGTTTTAGTTAAATCTAGCAATTGTTCTTTCGAACTCTTGTATCCATTAACTTCAGTGTTCAATTTTTTTAAACTAACTATCAATTCTTTTGCTTCTTTGTTCATATCTAAAAAGTTATCAACCATTTTGTTTTCCCACAGACAATGTATATTCAATTTCTTTATAAAGCTTTTTTATTAGTACTCCCTTGGCATAATCTAAAGAAATTCCCTCGCCATCCAAATATTTAATTAAGTTTTCAGTTAATTTATGATCATTGATATTGTCTATCAATCTTCTAGATAATTCCAAGCCCAAAACATCTTTCATTTTGATAATTTTGTATATTAACCAACCAACAATTGGATAAATTTCACTCTTAGAAAAATTATATTTTTCAAGGGAAAGGAAAATAAATTGTTCAATACTTTTTCTTATGACATCAAAATCTTCATTAGTTTTTGCTCCTGCGTATGCTCTTAATAAAAATAAACCCATACTTTCCGGAAAATCCTCTAAAGTTCTAGATACTTGTCCAAATAAAGATTTATAGTCTGATATTGGTTTAATAGAAAAATCATTTTGATTTATCGAACCGCCAATAATTTCATTTATTTCATCCATCATTTCTTTAATACCCTTCACATTAGCTACACTAATCAATTGTTTAGAATATGTTCTCTTTAAAAAATTAGCAATTTCTTCCCTTAATAGTTTATCTGGGTTTTTAGATTCTGAAGCTTTTTCCAAACTATTAAACATGGTTGCTAATGCTTGCCTTCTTCCCTTTTCATAATAATCATAAGCATAATCTAAGAACAGCTCACTACAAAATATAATAAAATCTTTAATGCTTAAATTAGTTTTATTTTGTAATAATTTCTTTTCTTTTTCGGCTCTTAATTGGTTATATTTTTTTACATAATTGTAATAATAAAAAATAATATTCTCTTTAGTTATCTTATTAATTTTTAAGCTAAACTCCTTAGACGCATAATCTATTCCATAATTTGTTATTACTCCAATTGCAGTTAATCTAAAAATTGCTTTTTGTTTTGCATTAAAACTATCATCAGAAAACTTACGACTAGGATATTTTTCATCAACATTTTCAAATTTAGATTTATATGGTTGATATTCTTTTTTTAAATTTCCAATATCATCAAGTATACATTTTATTATATTTAATTCATCATTTTTTCCTTTAAATGTACTATTGTGAAAATGAAATAGACAAGAAAAATCATCCCACTTCTCACGTTGATTGCACAAACTATGAACCTCATCTAAAGAAGTATTTGTATCCATCAACTTATCATTTCTTTCAATATGATCAGAAGAATAAACAACATAACACTCAGACTTTTTTTTATCTCTTCCAGCCCTTCCAGATTCCTGATAAAACGCCTCAATTGAGGGGGGCAAATTTACATGAATAGTATACCTTATATTTGGCTTATCAATTCCCATACCATATCCTTTAGTTGCAATCAAAAGAGGAAATTTATTATTTTGAAAATTGTTCGCATTGTTTATCCTATATTTCTCTAATGCATAATAAGGTTTACAAATTTTTCCAAAATCATTGTTTATTTTATTAACAAAAAATTCTACACCCCTGGGGTTACTTTCTTTATTGGTTGTAACTGGACAAAATATTATCCCACTGTTAGTTAATTTACCATTTACATTCAAAAGAGATTCAGTTTTCAGTTTTTTTGGTAAATCTTTCTCAATAATTTTTTTTACTTCTAGATATTTATCGGAAGACTCACATTTAACAACATTAAAATGTAACTCTTTTCTATCAAAAGTTTCCGGACTAATTACAGAATCATCATCTTTTACTCCAAGATCCTCTTTAATATCTATCAACACGTTTTCAGATGCAGTTCCAGTTAGAGCAATAAGAGGAGGTTCGGAACCATCCTCATTCTTACAATACTCCCTGCTATTTTTTCCTATTGAAAGGTATGCTGGTCGAAAATCGTGTCCCCATTCAGAAACACAGTGCGCTTCGTCAATAACTATAATTGAGATTAAATAATTTTTTGTAAATTTCCTTAAAGAACTTCTAAAATTCTCAATAAGAAATCTTTCTGGTGAAACATAAACAAATAAATATTGACCACTATGCAACAAACTTTGTATCTTTTCTCTTTCTTTTTTATCCCTATTATCACTTGACAATGCTACAGCCCCACTTATGCCGTTTCTTTCAAGATTTTCTACTTGATCTTGCATCAAAGATTTTATTGGGACAATTGTAATCGCTATTCCAGGTAATAATAAAGTAGCTAATTGGAATATCAATGATTTTCCAGAACCAGTTGGCAAGAGAGTTATAGTATCTTTATTCATTAAAATTCTTTTTAAAGAATCTAATTGTCCTTCTAAAAACGATTCATGATGAAATATATAATTTAACAAATACTCTAATGTTTCAGATTTAATTTCTGATTGGATGTTCATATTTTCAATTTCTTTTAATTTCTTAGATATAATTTTTGGAAAGGATATATCTTGTATAACACATAATGGATTTTTTGAGTTTAGATTTTCATCATACGTAATCACAATTGATGCATCTTCTATTGGCACTATCTTAACTTCATCAATTCCTATTTCAAAGTCATACAAATCACATAAATTTTTAATTAGATTATTTAAATCACTTAAAGCTTCATTAATAATAAAATTAATTTCAGATTGGGTATACTCTTCAAATAACCATGTATCAAAATGAATTTTTGACCTATCTGAAAAATTAAGAATACCTTCAAATAATAGTTCAATTATAGTTACCTGAAATTGATGTGCAATCTTAAAAGAATTAAGATATTTGTCATTATCTGATTTGGGCGTATCTTCAAAAGAAATATTACCAAACTCTCTTTTCAATTCTTGGATACCTCTGCAATTAAAGTTTTCAATATCAGAATTTTTAATTCTTATTTCCTTATAACCATCAGACATAAGTCTTCTTGTTCTCGAGTAATCTTTTGATTTTTGCGTTCCATGTTCTTCCCCATCTAATTCAACAACTATCTTAGACTTATTTGTAGTTATCAAAAAATCTACTCTTTCTTGCGAATCTTTCGATTCTGATTTAAGGTCATAGTCATAAACTAGGCTATGAAACTCAACTTGGGGAAGAACAAATTTCTTGAACGATTTTCCAAGCAATTTTGGCAATACAAACTCATAAAATTTCTTTTCATATCCTGCACCATCAAACAAAAAAGTTGATTCATTAGACTTGTTAATTAAATCATAAGAATATGGATTAAACGTTCCATTTCCTTTAAACCTCGATTTTAATCTATTTTCTAAAAAAGAAGACAGTAAAGTATACTCACCCCTAGTTAAGATCTTATGAGCAATTGATAATATTGTTTTTTGTTTAGCAGAAACAACTTTTCTAAGTTTATTGGGAACATCCAACCTCCATTGATTAATAAATCTGTAATTTCCAGAACCTAACTCATTCTCTAAACCTAGTAGTTCACTAGGGATTGCAATTGATTGATGAAATATGGGAAAATCATCTTTACATCTTTCTCTTGCTTCCAAATTTATGATTTCTGCCATACGAAATCAGAGACAATTTCCCGTTTATAAATCTTAGTTATGCGACTTTATTCTGCATATTTTACATTTTTTTACATCAATAAACATATTTCAATTAATAAATAAGAAAAAAGTTAAATACAACCAGTAGTTATCCTTCTATATGGAAAATATATGGAAACCTAGACCATTCAAAGAAAAAGAAACACAAAACCTCGTAAGAAAATTAGGTATTTCTCCATTAATTTCCACTTTATTAACAAACCGTGGAATAACTGAATCAGAAGAAGCTAAAAGATTTCTTAATTGCAATCTCAATGATTTACACGACCCATACTTGTTAAAAGACATGACTAAAGCAGTAACAAGAATCAAAAAAGCAATAACAAATAAAGAAAAACTTATGATTTTTGGCGATTTTGATGCCGATGGAACTACGGGAACAACAATCCTAATAAAAACTATGGAATTAATCGAAGGAAAAGCAGAACATTATTTTCCAAGTAGACTAACTGAAGGCTATGGATTAAATAAAAAAGCCATAGACAATGCAGTAAACAACAACATTAAATTAATCATTACAGTAGATTGTGGAATTAACGCTAACAAAGAAGTAAGTTATGCTAAAAAGAAAGGAATAGATGTAATAATTACTGATCACCATGAACCACCAGAACAGCTTCCTGAAGCAAAAGCAATTATAAATCCAAAACAAAAAGAATGTAAATATCCTTACAAAGAATTAGCAGGTGTTGGGGTTGCTTTCAAATTAGCTCAATCACTAATAAGAGAATACAGTATATCTTTCGATGAATTTTCCTTTTTAGATCTAGTCTGCCTTGGGACTGTAGCAGATATCGTTCCTTTGACTGGGGAAAACAGAATAATTGTCAAAAATGGATTAAAAAAATTAATGAAAACAGAAAATATTGGACTAAAAGCATTAATTGAAGTTTCTGATATTAAAGGAAAAGAGATTAATCCAGGACACATTTCTTTTAGGTTAGCTCCGAGGATTAATGCTGCTGGACGCTTGACTTCAGCAGATAAAATTATGAAATTATTTCAAACGAAATCTGAAACAGAAGCATACACTATTGCCAAATTTCTTGATGAACAAAACACAAAAAGACAAGACATTCAACAAAAAATACTTGACGAAGCAATATTAAAAGTAGAAAAGGAAATAGATTTAGACAAAGAAACATGCATTATTTTAGCGGATGAAAGTTGGCACAGGGGAGTAATAGGAATAGTAGCCTCTAAAATTGTGGAGAAATATCATAGACCAACAATTTTGATTGCTATAGAAAAAGGTATTGGATATGGATCCGGACGTAGTATTTCTAACTTCCATTTATTCGATGCAGTAGATTCATGTAAGGACTTATTTGAAAACTATGGGGGGCATACTCAAGCAATAGGTATAAAAATTAATAAAAACAACATTGAAAAACTTAGAAAAGAAATCAATAATTATGCAAAAAAGATGCTATCTGCAGAAGATTTAATTCCAAAAATAAATCTTGATGTTAAACTAAAACTATCACAAGTAGATGAAGAGCTAATTGATGAAATAAATAAACTAACTCCATTCGGAATGGGCAATCCAAAACCAGTTTTTTATTCAACAAATCTTAGTCTAGAAGATGAACCAAGAATTTTAAAAGAAAAACACATTAGGATGGAATTATGTGATGGATCTGAAATAATAGATGCAATTGGATTTAATATGGCACATTTTTATGATGAAATAATGAAAAACCAAGAACAAATAAATGTGGTTTTTTTCCCAGAATTAAACGAATGGAACGGGGATGAAACAATGAATCT
>CAZUEV010000032.1:0-6235 GCA_964619355.1 Candidatus Woesearchaeota archaeon | reverse complement strand
TTAAGACCCATGCCAGGAGCAGCAAGAATGTATCCTGAAACAGACGTAAAACCAATTATAATTACCCCAAAACTACTAAAAGAAGTAAAACTACCAGAATTAATATCAGAAAAGATAAAAAAATACACTAAATCAGGAATACCAACAAACACTGCAACAGAACTAGCAAAAAACAATATAAATCCAAATGATTACAACTTCAAATTAGATAAGAAATTAATTGCACAAATCCTAATAGAAATTCCAAAAGAACTCAAAACAAGATACAAAATAAACTATAACTTCAAAAAAGAAGATTTCAATACAGTATTCAAAGCACTAGAAAAAAAGGAAATCAACAAAGATTCAATAAAGGATGTCCTTTTGCAAATAAGTAAGGGTAAAAAACCAACCTTCAAAAAAATAGATGAAAAAACAATAGACAAAGAAATAAAAGAATTAATAAAAAAGAATCAAAAATTAATAAAAGAAAAAGGAGAAAGAAGTATTAATATTTTAATCGGAGAATTAATGAAGAAATTCAAAGGAAAAGTAGACGGAAAAACATTACATAAAAAATTAAAAGAATTTATCTCCATCTAAGTTTCATTCTAGTAAATATAGTGTACAATAAAATAGAAACTATTGTAACTAGAGTCAAAAATATCAAAACCTTGCCCAATGAAGGAAACCCTGGAGAAGCTCTTAAATGTGGAGATCTTATTATATTCTTGCAAGCATCAATTGCCAAATCTAAATTATTTCTAGCTTCATCATAATTACCCAATTTCAAATAGTCCTCGGCCTTATCTATCATTTCTTGCAGTTCCAAACACTCTGGATTATTTCTAAAGAAATCTTGAGCAGATTTAACTTCTTGCATTAATTCTTCTTCATTACTAGCTACATCCAATATAAATATTGCAGCTTCATCCAAATCAGGAGAAGAAGTTTGTGCATTCAATGAAATAACATAACTTCCAGGTAATGGATCAATTGCCTCTATTGTTAAAGTCAAACTTTCTTCATCATCTACACTTAAGCTAGAAATAGAATAAGCAGTTAAAGATAATGCCAAACCATCTTTATCTGATTCTACACTCAAATCAATGTTTCTTATATTAACTTCACCATTATTTTGCAATAAGACGGGAACATGCATAACCTCGCCATCTGTTATTGTATTTCTTTCAGCATCCAAAATAATGTTAAGGGATGCAGTTCTAGAAGATGATCCTCCAGAAGAGCTTGAACTAGATGTAGAAGTAGGAGTAACAGCTGTAGTTGAAGTAACTGTAACAGTAAATGTATTACTATCCGTAACGTTTATTCCATCACTTGCAGTAAACATAATACTAACAGCTCCAGAATAACCAGCAGTTGCATTTATACTTACAGTATTATTTGAATCTATACTTATATTAACATTTGAATCTTGTGTAACATTATAGACTAAAATATCCCCCTCAGAATCAAAGAAATAATCATCTAAATCATATATACTGTTTAAGCTACTACCTGCTCCAAGAGTCTGATCGGCAAAAACACTATTAAAATAAACATATAAATAAGGCCACTTGGTGCTATTTGAACTATCTTCAGAATAGTACTTTATAGTTCCAGAATTATCGGAATCATTATTCAATCTAATCGAAGCCCCATAATTTGAATTTGTTCCATTAAACCACTTTCCAACCAAATCAGTTATGTCAAAACTATCTACATTTTCACTAGTATTTGAAGAAACATTATATTTCGAAGTAAGATTAATCAAAGGTTGCTCGTCAAAAGTTATATTTCCATACGCCCAAGTTTCATTTACTTCATAGAATGCTATATCTGCAGCAGCCAATGCAGTATTGATTGTAAGATTCAAAATAGCAGAAGTTATCGCCGCAACATTGGGAATTGGATCAAATGTAAAATTTAGATAACCATACTTAACAGAATCAGTAGTATTTGATAATTGTAAATACTCTCCGCCAAGGTAATTAGCAGTACTAAATTGTGAATCAACATAAGTATCAACACTAACATTCAAAGGAATTGTCTGATTTGCAGGGAAAGCTGGAGCATCATTCACAGTTAAAGTCAAATAAAATGAACTATGATACATAGCACCATTAGAATCATTAACAGATAAATTTATTGCATGAGTTCCATTAATACTACTATTTATTGTAAAATTGATTAAACCAGTAGAAATATTTATATCGAACAGAGTAGAATTATCAAAATAGTATATTTCATCTCCTTCTTCATCAGTTGCATTTATTTCCAAAGCAAATATCTGTCCAACATTCATAGTCTGATTAGAAACATTATCAAAAAGAGGTGCATCATTAACTGGAGTAACATTCAAATACCAAATTTGAGAATTAACTAACCCATAACTTTCGTCAACAGTAATATTATACGAATAACTTCCATTAAGACTGCCATTTGGAGTAAAATTGATAACACCTGAGCTAACATCTATATCAAAATAAGAGGTATTATCGGAATACGTTAAAGTTCCAATAGAATTATTAACATAGTCTGAAATATTTATCTGAAAACCAATATCCTCTGTAGCATTGCTTTCAGGAAAAGTAGTCATATTTGGATAATCATTAACAGCCAATGAAAATCTGCCTGAATTATTGGCATCTCTTGTATCATTTACAGTAATATTAATAACAAACTCACCCAATTCTGCCCAACTCGGAGTAAAATTAACAACACCACTAGTAACATTTATATCAAACAATGTAGAATTATCTGAAAACTTAATATTAATCCCATCTTCAGGATCAGAAGCATCAATATCATATATAAATTCATCACCAACTGTCACATTTTTATCATCTAAATCAGACAAAACAGGTATTCCATTTATATCATAAATAACTGCTTGAGCATCAATTAAAAACTCGGCATCCCTTACAATAATTACTGCAGTAAAATTACCAATTAAAGCATTTGTAGGAACAAAAGATATTAGAGCGTGTGTACTGTTTAAAGCAGTTATTTCAAAATTATTGGTATCATCAGTAAAAACTAGTATGCCGCCTTCAGGATCAGAAGCATTTACAATGTAAGTATAAGGTATTCCTTCAGTCAAATTCTGGGGGCTTGGTATTGCTTCCAAAACAGGAGCAGCAGCGCTAACTGCACCAACCATACTAACAAAAATTAAAGCAAATATGAACCACCTCATGATACCACCTTAAAAGTAATTGATTTATAATAAAAATCTTCCGCATTCTTCATTGCTATAATAACAACATTATATTCGCCAACCTCTTCCGCAACAAAAGAAATCTCGCCAGTTTCAGAGGTTATATCAAATAATTCAGTATCATCGGTAAATATATAACCTTCCTCAAAATCTATATCATAATAAAAATCTTCTCCAAAATTAATTTCAAATTCATTAGGAATATTCTCTAAACCAGGAATACCTCCAAAATCATTAGAAAAATCATCAGAACCAGATTCGGGTAAAAAGAAAAATCCAACTATAACAACAATGACTGCAATAAAAATCCAAACCAGTTTCATATCATATCCCTCTATTAAATCATAAGTCTATTCCCATTTTTAAACTATTGTCTTATACTTAGTATTCATTAAAGCCCATTCAAGTAACAATAAAAAGAAGGCAATAATAAGAAGATAAATTCTACCATCAAAAAATACCCTTCCATGACTAAAGTTCAATAAACCAGAATATGCATCCTTTAATTCATCTTCATCCTGCACCAAAACAAAATTTCCGCCAGTTTCACTAGATAATAACTCTAAAGTTTCAGTATCTAATTGAGAAGTAACTAACCCTTCGATAAAAACTCCACCTTCTTTTGTTCCAATACCCACAGTATTTACTACTACACCATTTTCAACAGCATATTCTATAGCTGCATCTATTTCAATTCCAACATTACTTTGTCCATCTGTCAATAAAATAACAGATCTGCCCTTACTAATATCATCTGATAACTTAAAAACATTAGAAGCCAAAACCACAGCATCACCCATTGCAGTTCCACCTACATCAATTATTTGTATAGCAGAAATTGCTTCTTTGACACTTCCCTTTTCAAATGTAAGGGGCTTATCAATAAAGGAAGTACCAGAAAAAGAAATAACTCCAACCGCAGTTCCACTATTTAAAAGATCAACAAAATCTATTGCAGCACTTTTTGCAGCTTCAAGCCTGTTTGGATCATAATCATCAGCCAACATACTACCTGAGGTATCAATCAAAAGAATATAATCTGAATCACTTGCTTGCCCTTGATACCAGATACCAAATCCAGAAGCAGAAAATATTAAGCAAACTAAAATAAAAGATCTAAAAATCAATGGAATAAAACTTTTAGGGAAAAACGTTTGTCTTGTAACTTTGGCAATTGCATCAAAATTAGCAAATTTTATAGCAGTTTTTCTATTCCAACCAATACTAACTTGATGTGTAACGAACAAAATAAATATAGTAACTAAAAACCATAAATATCTTGGACTATTGAAGATTATTTCGATAGATAAGACCTCCTTCTAAAAAATAATATTGTTTCTGAAACATAAGATTTATTTGTATACAATGGCAAAACTTCAGACTTTGCTTCATCTAAAAATTTCAAAAGCATGTGTCTTTGTTCTTTTGCATACTTTTCAAATTTATCTTTAATCTTCGAAGGGATAATAGAAACTTCCCTAGTGCTGTAAGGATCTGAAACGACAAATTCTCCTCCATGTTCAGGCATAAATTCATCTCTTGGATCTCTTAAAATAGCAGTTATAACATCATAATCTTTAGACAAAATTTTATATTTTGCCCTATATTTCAAAAAATCCCCATCATCACCCAAAAAATCAGAAACAATTATAACAACCGAACCTGGATTAAAAGTAGCCGAAACATAATCCAAAACTTCTTTTACCTTAAACCTTCCACCGTAAGTTGAATGGTTTGACAAAACATCCATCATAAGTGCAAGCTGTCTCTCACCAGAAGAAGGCATAAACACTTTTTTAATCTTATCAGAAAAGCAAACCAAACCAACATTATAATTTGATTCTATTGCAGTACCTGCTAAAGTCAAAATAAATTCTGCACCAAAATGTGCTTTAAGTTTACTCTCGGAACCAAACAACATACTCTCACTAACATCATAAACAAAAATTACATCCATTCCCTTTTCCTGTAAAAATTCTTTAACTAACAACTTATCAGAACGCAAACTAGCTTTCCAATCAATATGTTTAGAATCAGAATCAGGAGTATATTCTCTATAATCTTTAAACTCCAACCCACTTCCACGATAAATACTAAAAATATCTTCGCTAACACCAGCACTATTAGAATAATCCATAACTTTACTCATAATTTCAATTTGTTTACCCAAACTAACTGGCCTTACTAAAAACCTTCCCATTTTATGGAACCTTCACTTTATTTAGAATCTCTGTTATTATATCCTCACTTTTAACATTCTCAACTTGACCGTGATAATTTAATAATACCCTATGTCTCAAAACATTGTAAGTAACTTCTTTGACATCATGTGGAACAACATAAGACCTGCCCAACATCAAAGCCCTTGCCCTTGCAGCCAAATAAATATTAATTGAGGCCCTTGGACTTGCACCCCATTCAACAAATTTTATAGATTTTAAATCATTAGTATCAGACGGACGAGTATAATTCACAATTTCAGTTATATACTTTTTAATCTTTGGATGAACATAAACTTTCTTAACCAATTCTTGAATCTTAATTATATCTTTTGGTGAAGCAACAGTTTTTATTTTATAATCCTCAAATTTTTTCAAAGTAATATTTTGATCCATAATTTGCTCTTCTTCATCCTGCTGAGGATAATCGACAATAACTTTGAATAAAAATCTATCTACTTGAGCTTCAGGCAATTTGTAAACTCCCCTATTCTCCAATGGATTTTCAGTAGCAAAAATAATGAAGGGTCTTTCTAAATGATAAGTTTTCTTACCTATTGTAACTTGTTTCTCCTGCATAACTTCTATCAATGCAGATTGAACTTTTGGTGGTGCCCTATTTATTTCATCTGCCAACACAAAATTAGTAAAGATAGGTCCCTTTACAACAAAAAAACCCTTAGTTCTACTATATGCAACAAAACCAGTAATATCTGTTGGTAACAAATCAGCAGTAAACTGAATTCTCTTAGAATCACAACCAATTGTTTTAGCCATAGCTCTAATCATTAAAGTTTTAGCAATACCTGGAACTCCT
>CAZUEV010000031.1:0-6364 GCA_964619355.1 Candidatus Woesearchaeota archaeon | reverse complement strand
TAGCTCAGCGGTAGAGCATTTGATTTGTAATCAAAAGGTCGGGAGTTCGAATCTCTCCTGAGGCTTATAATATATCTGTTGCGAATTTCTCTGCAAATAAGTTGTTTAGTCTTACATATAGACTAGATCCGTTTTCTGAAGGATCAATGACTGTTACATCCGACATAGTTTGATTCTCGAATTTGTAATATGCTGCAGTTTCTCTTACAGTATTTATGGCTAATGTTAGTATTTTATTTCCAGTTATTATTGACACCACGTAGTCTGCGTCCCTTTCATGTGTTTGTAGTGGATATGGGACTTCTTCTTCGATTCCTATTATTTTTTTAGGAAACCAAGATGTAATTAGTTCATCCAATTGTTTAACATCCATTTTTCTTTTGTTTAAGTGTCAAATAAAAGGTTTTTTAAGTTTTTCTTTGGTTCTAGTTTAGAGAAGTAGGAGATAAAAATGAGCGAAACTGATGAAATTGTAACGGAATATACTTATCCTCTTATCCAAAGAGGTGGGTCTTTTAATTTCTTTGGGAAGAAAAAGGCTCACAGAGCCATAGTTGCTCTTACTGAAGCAATTTCCCGAGCTTTTGATGGTGTTAATTGGGAATATACTACTTCTTCTGATGGATTGCGAGTAATTAATGCATATTCCAGCAGTGGTCAAGTAAGGGGTGCGGTTGGATATGTTTTTAGACCTGATGGTGCTAATCATGGATTATCTGGATTTGATTCAGTTGGATCCCGGTTATCTTTTCATTCACCTGAAAAAGATGATGATAGTTATAGAAAACTTGAAGGCATTGTGAAGGAGCACATTCGTGGAGCTTATTTTCTTGTATTTAGTAGGGCAAGTCTTGCAGGTTTAGGAGTAATTGAGTAATTTATTTCTCAACAATTTGGAATTTTTTGTCCTTTTTTACTTTCTTTAACTCGAAGTTTTTTATTCCTTTTTCTTCTGCATATTTTTTTGCAGCTTCTTCTGTCTTGAAAGTTTTTGGACCTTTCTTTCTAGGTTTTCCAGTTAGCATTGCTTTATGTGGGATATGTGTTCCCACTCCAAGTTTCCGTTTTGCCCTTGTATGTATTTTTGCCATTTTTATAGAGTGCGCCAGCCGAGAATCGAACTCGGGTCACGACGTCTTTGCTTTACTAGTGTAAATTGGCAACGTCGCATTCTGCCTCTAAACTACTAGCGCATTAGAAAAGTTTAGGCGGGCAACCCTTTAAATAATTTACCAATGCATTAAAACTATGGGATATTATGATGAAATCTCTGAAGGCTATAATGAATTGCATAGTGGTGAGCAATTAAAGAAGCTAGGAGTAATTTTTGATAAATTCGATATTAGAAAAGACAAGGTTTTAGATGTTGGCTGTGGAACTGCATTTTATTTTGGTTTTTTTGAAGATTATACTGGCGTGGATAACAGTTTGGGTATGATTGAGAAATCTGATGCTAATGTTATATTTGGTGAGGCTGAAAAATTACTCTTTAAAGATGATTCTTTTGATACTGTTATTTCTCTAAGTGCGATACATAATTTTGATGATCCTAAAAAGGCTGTTGATGAAATGAAAAGGGTTTCCAGGGGTAAAATAATAATTACTGTTTTCAAGAGGGCTAAGAATTTTAAAGAAATTGAGAATTTGTTAAAAGATTTTGATAGAACTGAGGAAGATAAAGATGTTATTTTTTATAGCGTTTCTTAAAGAAAACACTTATAAATTGAGGTTTGTTTGAGAAATTACTTGAAAATGAACTTAAAAAATAAATTATACACTGGATTATTAGTAACTGGATTGTGTTTTGCAGGGTGTTTTCAAAAAAGTTCAAATCAAATTTGTGAACCAATAGAACAAAATAGTATTGCAATGGAATCTAGGGAAAATGACAAAGAAATGTTTCATGCTGCAAGAATTGACACTTCAACTCAGTATTTAGACTCATTATTGGGATATAAAGCTTCTTGGGATAACACTAGAATGCAAAATTACTTAGATTCACTAGATTGTATACATCAATCAGAAAGAGATAAACATAAATCTACTGTTGGTTACCAAGACAACACAAATTACAACCAAAATAATCCACCACCATTACCATTAATGTATCATTCATCCGAATAATTACTAATAAGAATCAAAATAGTTATCTACAACTTTCCACATTCCATTATATCCTGGAGTATTTATTCCATATCCTAGTCTGATTTCTCTTAATTTTACTAAACTATTTTCTTTTATCCTAGTCTGTAAGTTAGAAATTTCAGAAAATTCAACTTCACCAATTTCTCCATTATTGAATAAATCTCTCATAACAATCTCATTTTGCATAACAGTCATAACTTCTTCAGTATGTAAAAAAATGTTTTCATATGCTTGTTCTCTACCAAGCGTGGGGTGGGGATTATTTCCTAAAAAATTCCATAAATTATCAGTAAACCCATTAAAATTATTTAAAGTATGGGATTGATGAATTCCCTCATGAGATAATACTCGTGTAATACTTGATGGTTCTTTGTCAAAAACAATTGATCTAAATAAAGTTTTCCCAATATTTAAATCAGATAATGCATTGGCATTCATATCATCAAGCATTTGTAATTCATTAAAATTATCAGGTGTTCTAAAATTGAATATCTTGTTGGATTCCTTTAATTCTCTTAAATAAGGATTACTTAACATTAAATAATCTAAATCGAAACCAGCTTTATTTGCCCTATTCTGTAAATCTCCAGACCATTTTATTTCTCTTCCGTCTGGATCAACAAAATTCATTGGATTATTATTAACGTAAGAATAAGCATGATTATTTTTAACAGGATCTACAGAAGTAAACCTTCCCAAGTTAGGATCATAATACCTAGCACCAAAATAATACAAACCACTTGAATCTAATTCTTTACCAGTTGCAAATGAATATCTAATCTTTTCGTTTATTATTTCTTGTCCAAAAGGTAATGATTTGAATTCTCCAACTACTTCTCCTTCTTCATTTGTTGCTAATCTTGTGCTTTTAATTCTGTCTTGATGATAATATGTTACTTCATCCTCTTTAATGTCTGCAATGTGTGCATTATTTAATCCGTAAATATGTCTTGTTATTTTTGGTTTTAATTTATATTTTATGTTGATTAATCTTATATCTACTCTTACTGATCTTATATCTGGGTTTTCTTCTATTTCAAAAAGAATTTCATCAATTTCTCCAGATATTGATCCTCTTTCCGATTCGAATAAAACTGTTGCTATTCTTTCTTCTGGAAGAGTATTTCCCCAATCATCATTATGACTTGATTCATCCAATTCAAAGTTTATATCTAAGTTAGCAATATCTATTTCTCCACCAGTGAATAAATTTACCGCAGGGCCAATGATACCCGTTAAGTCTATTTCTGAATTTTCTGAATGATCACAAAGATAGTAGACATAGCCAATTACTGTAGCCAAATCTCCATTTTCTTCCAAGTCTTCTTCATTTACTAATTCTATTAGTTCGCATAATGGAAAACTTTGTTCGAATGTACCCTCTTCAACTCTTGTTGAAAATATTCTTCTGATGTTTCCGTTTTCTCTGACTGAAATTATAAAATCTCCTTCATAGATGTTTCCGTTAAGGTGAAAATTATGACCTTCAAAATTTAAATCTCTTAATCCTTCTAATGAGGTATCAACTGTGAAACCAGTTATTCTTGAGTCAGCATATGACAGACTAGTTGATAATAATATGAATAATATACAGAACACTGTTATTTTTTTAGAATCGTACAAATTAACCCCTCAAAAGTGGAACGAAGGTAGATATAAAAGTGTTTCTTATCAGATTAATAATCCGATTAAGTAGCCTAAAAAACAACCTGCTGAGATGAAAGGCATTGCTGGGTAGAATTTATTTTTCTTACTCATTGTTAATAATACAAAGAGTGCTATTGCAGAAAATATTGCAATTAAAGATGCATCTAAAAATCCAGATGTTTTTAGTAATACTCCTGCGAAAAGCATTGGAAAACCCACATCTCCACCGCCAAGAATTGCTGTCTTTGTGAATACTTTCTGTTTTTCTTTTGTTTTTTTGTTTGTAATCGTTTTTCTAGCGTAAGGGATTGCTAAACCTGCAAATGTTTTTGCTTTTGCTTGGAACTTTGCTAATTTTATCATGTGTTTTGTTTTCCAAACTGCAATCATGTCATAAATTGAGATTATTATTAATAAAATACTCATGGAAAGTACAGATAGAATTGGTACGAAAATGGCTGCTATTCCCGAGTATACAAATAGTTCTACAATGTTGTGTGAAACAAGACTTGGTCTAAAGAATCTTAATGATGTGAAAGCTATCGCTCCGATTAGTGCTACTATTTGAGTGAAGAATGCACTGAATGCTATTGTTAGTAGATATAATGATGCTATGAAGAACCATGCTTTCCAAACTTTTACTGCTTTAAATCTTATTAATAGTAATGCTAGGAGTGTTACAAAAATAAGTGATATTGCTATCGAAATATAACTGAAATCTTCATTAATTTCTGGCTTGTCTATTCCAAATGGTAAATCTCCAACTAGGTAGTGATCTATTATGGCTAAGCCAATGAATTGTGCAGCTAGAAATAAAGCAACCATGATAAGAGTAATTTTTAGATTGTGTTTCATTGTTTTCTATTTTATTTGCTTGTTTTAAATAGTTTGCTTTATTCAAAAGTTATTTAAATTTGAAACAATGTTAATATTTATGGCAAATCGTGATAGATTTGAATGCAATTCTTGTGGATATAAATGGATGACAAAGAAAGATTGGGGACAACCTAATTTTTGTCCTGGTTGTAAGGGTAAGGAATTTGTTAATGTTGATGAAGTAGAAAGGAAAAAAATGGAAGAGGGTTGGCGTTATGGTTGGAAGAAGAAGGGTCCTGGTAGAGTTAAAGTTGAAGTTGAGTTACAGAAGTTTTTGAGTAGGTTGAGAGGAAAGAAATAGTTCTTGACACGTTGACATGGAGGGTAGTTTAGTTTTTAAGTTTGGGAACTTAGATTGTATGTATGATTTGGTCTGGAGAAGAAGTTGAACTTTTACGAAAACTATACCTTGAAAATAAAGAGTTAAAGGAAATTTCAGAGATAATTAAAGGTAGGTCTGCTAAAGCAATTTCTCATAAGGTTTCCAGGCTAGGGTTGTTTAGAAATAGATTGCCATCCAATAGAACTATCAAACCAAAATATAGGGTTAGATATGATAATTCATATTATAGGTTAAATAAAGATAGAATAGACCAAAATAAAAGAATTCGTATTAAAAGGAAAAAGGAAATGTTAGTTAAATTATTTGGGGGTAAATGTGTAAATTGTGGTTATAACAAATGTATTTATTCATTAGATTTTCATCATAAAAACGATAAGGAAGAGACAATTAGCCGTCTTATGAGGGATTCTTCCAAACAAAAAGTTTTAAAAGAAGCCAAAAAGTGTATGTTACTGTGTGCTAACTGTCATAGGGAGTTACACAGTAAGAGGATATCGTACAGTAGCTAGTATACTGGCCTCCAAAATTTTTTGGAGACAGCCAGCGACGGGGGTGCAAGTCCCTCTGTCCTCACTTCTTTTGTTTTTAATTATTAGTTATTTTTATAAATCAATTATCTTTCTTTTTTCTATGAAATTTTTACCTTTATTGCTTTCATTAGGTTTAACTTCTGCTGCTCTTGCTAATGATTTTGAATTAAGATATAAATCTGTTGACCGTTATGTTCCTGAGTTGGAGCTTTCTGTTGTTAATAATGCAGATAGTTCGTTTGCAGAGATTATCATGGGTGAGTCTGTTCTTAATCTTTTGTTTGAACATGCGATGTATTCTCGAAAAGTTATTAATGATTCATTAGTCTTTATTACTGAAAGAGTGGATGATAGTTATACTAATTCCGTTTGGAATAGAAATTCTGGGAAAGTATATTGGGCAAATAGTAAGGGAAAAGCAGGTGTTGTAGAACCTAGAGAGGGTGCATTTTCTTTAGTTGATCTAATTACTCATGTAAGAGAGAATGGAATTGATAGCGAAATTTATTATGTTTTAGCAAGTAAAGACTTTCAAGAAATTCCCGTTTCTTTTGAAGATGGGGGCTATAAAATTGGATTATCGGAATTGAATTTACCTTTTATAAATCACGGTGTTGTTTTTGATGGGGATTTTGGTGTTGGTTTTACTCCTTCTGGAGGATATTTGCATTTGGGTGGAAAAAGGATTGGACTTAATATTGATTTTGAGAGGACAAAGTAGAAACTTTTAAATAAAGATTTTTCTGAGTTAGTTGTATGAAAGTAACGCCATATAAAGTGGAAGGAGAAGTCAACTATAATAAAGTTGTAAAGGAGTTTGGAG
>CAZUEV010000030.1:0-6433 GCA_964619355.1 Candidatus Woesearchaeota archaeon | reverse complement strand
GCAGAACAAGAAATAATAAAAATAATTCCAAAAGAAGCTGGAAAAATAGAATTAAATTTTGATGTTCAAAGATCTGCAGTAGTAATAGAAGCAGAAAAACCAGGCTTGGCAATTGGTAAATCTGGTGAAATTTTAAAAGAAATTAAAAAGAAAACATTATTTGTTCCAGTTGTCAAAAGGATACCATCCATAAGATCAAGATTAATTGAAAATATAAGGACAGTATTATATGAAAGTAGTGATGAAAGGAAAAAATTCTTACATAGAGTTGGAGAAAGGATTTACGGACCTAAAAAAGGAGAAGGAAAAGAAAAATGGATAAGACTTGTTTTCCTTGGCGGGGCCTCACAAGTTGGAAGATCTTGTATTTTACTGCAAACACAAGAATCAAATGTTTTATTGGATTGTGGAATAAATGTAGCAGCATCTGGAGATGAAGCATTTCCATTTATGAGTGCACCAGAATTCAAAATAAGCGAATTAGATGCAGTAGTATTATCACACTCACATCTTGATCATTGTGGATTAATTCCTTTACTTTTCAAGTATGGTTATGAAGGACCAGTATATTGCACTGCACCAACAAGAGATGTATCTTCACTATTACTTTTAGATTTAATAAGCGTAGGACAAAAAGATGCAAAAGAAGCATTATTTTCATCTGCAGATATTAAAAAGATGGTAAAGAACACAATAATTTTAGAATATGAAGAAGTTACAGATATAACCCCTGATGTTAGACTAACACTTTACAATGCAGGACACGTTCTTGGAAGTTCTATGTGTCATTTACACATTGGAGAAGGAATGCACAATTTATTGTATACTGGAGATATGAATTACGAACTTTCAAATTTATTAGCTCCTGCATCAACAAAATTCCCAAGACTTGAAACTGCACTAATGGAATCAACTTATGGTGGAAAAGAAAACACATTAGCATCAAGATCTGAATCTGAGGAGTATTTAATTGGAATAATTAACAGCACAATAAAGAGAGGCGGAAAAGTTCTTCTACCAGTTTTAGGTGTAGGAAGAGCACAAGAAATTATGGTTTTATTAGAAAAAGCAATTAGGGAAGGAAAAATAAATAAAATACCTTGTTTCGTACAGGGAATGGTTTGGGATTGTACTGCAATACATACAACATATCCTGATTATTTCAATAATAAAATAAAACAAGCAGTATTCCATAAAGATGAAAATCCATTCTTATCGGAAATATTCAAACAAGTTGGATCAAGAAAAGAAATGATGGAAGTTATAGAAGACTCTGGACCTTGTGTAATATTGGCAACCTCTGGTATGATGACTGGTGGAGCATCTGTTGAATACTTCAAAAATTTAGCAGGAGATAAGAAAAATTCACTAGTACTAACATGTTATCAAGGTTTTGGCTCATTAGGTAAAAAAATCCAAGACGGAGAAAAAGAAATAATATTCCAAGAAGGAAATAAACAAATGCCTCAAGAAGTAAAACTAGATGTTCATAGCATACATGGATTCACAGGACACTCAGACAGAACACAGTTAATTAATTTCATAAATAGAACAAATCCAAGACCTAAAAAAATAATTTTAATGCATGGAGAGCGTTCAAAATCGCTTGATTTGGCAAGCACCCTTCATAAAATGTTCAGAGTAGAAACAGTAGTTCCAAAAAATATGGAAGCTATAAGATTGAGATAATACCACTATCTAAAAGTAACTCTTATAAGTTTTTCACCTTTCACATTTTCTATGAAAAAACTAATAATTTTGATATTAATTGTATTTGCATTGGGATGGCTATCAAATACAGCATATGGCATAAATTTTCCAAGTAGCCCATCAATATTTACTTCCAAAGAACTAATTTCCCCAAGCGATAGAATAACAGAAGATGACATCTCAATATTTGATGATTATATAATAATTAATATTCAAAATGCAACATGGGCAAGATATGCAGACTCAAATTCTATGGACCCACTACTAGATTACGGAGCAAATGGCATAGAAATTGTACCAGAATCTACAGATGATATTCATATAGGAGATATAATCATATTCGAACCATTTTGGTCTTCGAACCTAATTGTTCATAGAGTAACTCAGATAGGTGAAGACGAGGACGGATGGTACTGCATAACTAAAGGAGACAATAGCAACATAACTGATCCTGGAAAATTAAGATATGAACAAATAGAATTTATTTTAGTCGGAATTCTTTATTAATCCTTATCTAAGGGCCTATCAAAATCAACTCTGCCTGGCTTATTTTTTGGCTCTTTGATATCTCCAAAACCAGGAGGCAACATATAATTATTCTCCTTTTTCTCAGAAGATCTCTTACTATCAACGCGTCCAGAAGACTCAACATCCTTGAGTATGCTTTCTTTCAAGTTTTCAACATCTCCTCTCTTTTTTCTTCTAAATTTTGGAACTTTAATTTTTTTCTTTTTTTCAGAAAAATAACCAGGAGTTCTAAATCTATATTTCCTTGTTCTTAACCTAACACTAAATATAACTAAACCAGCCAAAAGAAGCATCGTCATTATTATGGTTGGAATATTGGATGTACCAGTACCAGATTTACCAACAGCTTGTCCAGTAATTCCACCAAAGAAACCACCCATTTTATTAAATAACCCACGTGGATCAATTATTTGCAACTCATATTCATCGCCAGTATTAGTAACTCTAACTTTGTAAAAACCAGTATCAAAAAGTTCATACAATTCCAAAACAATCTCATCGCCAGGCTTTAAATTAGTTCTCCTATCAATAGTCTTTTTATCTTTTCCATCACCTATAATAACTAAATTTTTATCATAATATATATTACCAATATTTTTTATTACCAAACTTTGATCTACTAAACTAACATCCAAAAGTTCAATTTCTCTAACAATAAAAAATGATTCAGATTCTAAATTGTCATATTTTGCATATAATTTCCACTCACCAGGTAAAGCATATTCTTCCAATTGAAAATTATACACCTCATTTGTATGTAAAGTTTCTTTAACTATCTTTTTTCCTCTTGGATCTTTTAACTCAAATTTAATATCATTGGATGTGTCCCTGTCAGCTTGGTCATACACAGCTGCAGTAATTGCAACATCTGAACCAGGCATAAATTCTGTACCATTCGTACTTATTTCCATCCAGTTAGGAATTGGAGTTACATAAAATCTTATTGACTCAACACCCTTATTTCCAAATTCATCTTCAACAGTAACAGTAATATTATGGTAATTAGAAAGGACAGTACTCGATAAGTCAGTTTCATATTCAAATGCATTATCATCTTCAGATATCTCAGTTTCAAAATCATCCCATGCAATAGTTACATACATCTCATTAATTCCTATACTATCAACAGATCTAAAAGCACTACCAGTTAATCTCAAGTTATCTTCAGGATCTAATTGAGAATCTTCCAAACCTAAAGTAACATCTAAAGTATCAATCAAAACGAATTCAAAAACATGTGAAAATTCATGTAATTCATCCAACTGAAAATCTAAAAGTGTAACATCGGCAGAAAAATTACCATTTGCAGAACCAATTTTACAAGTACTCAAATCACAAAAAGAAGCAACATAATTAAAACTGCCATCTCTAACTTCTGTAACCAAAGTATAAGTACTATCTACATCATTATTCAACACAACCATTGCATTTCCATTATACATTTCGCCATCAAAATTAATATTAGAACCAGTAATTGTAAACTCTTCACCCAACTGAAAATTATCTTTATCTACATCAAAACCTCCGCTATAACCTGCGCTAACAGCTGGGATAACAAAAAATAGAGCTAAAACTATAATTAATCCTCTTTTCATAGAAGAGAATAATGATAAATAATATTTAAAGGTTGCTATAACATTACTCAAATTTCATACAAGTAGCGCCACACGTAACCTCTGTTTCTGCACTAGAACAAAGTTCCCAAGAACCACGAGAACCATGATAAGAAGTACTTCCAGGATAATCAACTTCTTGCAATTCTACCCTGCATCCTGCCCTAGAATGATCTCCATATTCAGAAAAATCCATTTTAGACAAAGAACAATGAGTCCAGTCACCATCACCCAAAACAACACAATTGCTACCTGGATTGGCCTCTTCCTCAAAAAATTCAACAGAAACATCTGGCTTAAATGTCCCATACATATCCATATTTCCATAAACATTCATATTTACACCATTAGCAGACGATCCAAACACTACTTGTCTATTATAAAGTACAAAAGTAAGAATTGTATTCCAAGCAGAATCCTCATAATATTTAAAGCTAAGAGCATTAGACTGTGGTATTTGATTAATTTTCCATCCTTGATCAGTATATGTATCTGAAAAGATTAGCTCCAAATGTTCAGAATGACCAATAAGCTCAATACCATTACCATTTCTAACTTCAACATTTCCAGAACTATAATAGATATCATCACCATGCAGATTCCAATAACTTTCTCCACTGCCCGAACAGAGACCATTCTCAGTAGTACAAATAGTATTACCATCTTCAATTTCACTTATAGAATGTCCTGGATTTGGAACAGTAGCTAAAACAACTAAACTTCCAACTAAAAATAAAACTAAACAAAAATACCCCAAATGTTTTTTTTCAATATTTATCTGCAATCTATCAACCTCTAAAGAACAACAATAAAAGAATTATTTAAACCTTTCCTTTAGTTAAATTTATATAGAAAATCAAATCAAATATAAACAATGGTAGACAACCTAGAAAAGGTAAGGCACACTGGAGCACACATTCTAGCACAAGCAGTCACGGAACTATTTCCAAAAGTAAAGCTAGGAATGGGTCCACCAATAGAAACTGGATTCTACTATGATTTTGAAAGAAAAGAAGGTTTCTCACCAGAAGATCTAAAAAATATAGAAAAACGTATGAAAGAAATTATAAAAAGAAAATTAAAGATAGAACACAAACTATATTCAAGAGATCAAGCAAAAAAACTTCTAAAAGGAGAAAAATATAAATTAGAATTATTAAAGGATATAAAAGATAAAAAAATATCATTCTACAAACAAGGAGATTTTCAAGATATATGCAAAGGACCTCATACAAAAAACACAAATGAATTAAAATATTTTAAAATACAAAATACTGCAGGTGCATACTGGAAAGGTTCGGAAAAGAATCCAATGCTCCAAAGAATTTATGTTTTAGCATTTGAAACAAAAGAAAAGTTAAAAGGATACTTACATACATTAGAAGAAGCTAAAAAAAGAGATCACAAAAAACTTGGAGAAAAACTAAATTTATTTTCATTCCACGAAGAAGCACCAGGTTTTCCATTCTTCCATCCAAAAGGAATGATAATTTATAACGAATTAGTGAACTTCTGGAAAGAACTGCACAATAAAAAAGGTTACCAAGAAATAAGAACTCCTATGATTCTAAACAAAGAACTATGGCTCAAATCAGGACATTGGGACCACTACGGCGATAGTATGTACTTCACAAAAATAGATGATAAAGATTTTGCTGTTAAACCTATGAACTGTCCAGGTGGTCTTTTAGTTTACAAAAGTAATCAACATTCATACAAAGAATTTCCAATAAAAGTTGGAGAACTTGGCTTGGTACACAGACATGAATTATCAGGTGTATTAAATGGATTATTCAGGGTAAGAGTTTTCACCCAAGATGATGCACACATATATTGTACTGAAAAACAATTAGAACAAGAAATAATAAATGTAATAAAACTATCAGATGAAATTTACAAAGCATTTGGACTAACCTATGAGTTAGAGCTTTCTACAAGACCAAAAAAATCTATAGGCACAAAAAAAATGTGGGACGCAGCTGAAAATTCATTAGAAAAAGCATTAAAAAAACTAAAATTAAAATATCAACTAAATCCTGAAGATGGTGCTTTCTATGGACCAAAAATAGATTTCCATATTAAAGACGCGTTAAATAGAACCTGGCAATGTGGAACTATTCAAGTAGACTTCTCGATGCCAGAAAAATTCGATTTAGAATACACTGGTAAAGACAGTTTAAGACACAGACCAGTAATGATTCATAGAGCAATCCTTGGAAGTCTGGAAAGGTTCTTAGGGATATTGTTGGAACACTATGCTGGAAAATTCCCATTATGGCTCTCACCTATTCAAGTAAAAATAATGACAGTAACAGATAGAAACGATAAATTTGCAAATGAAATACTAGAAAAACTAAAAGAAAACAACATTAGGACAGAATCAGATTTAAGAAATCTTTCAATAGGTAAAAAAGTAAGAGATGCTCAAGTAGAAAAAATAAACTACATGATAACAATTGGCGATAAAGAAGTAAAAGACAAAAAATTAGCAGTTCGTTCTAGAGATGGAAAAGTTAAATTTGGAGTCTCACCAGATAAATTTATAAAAGATCTTCTAAAACAAATTCAAGAAAAGAAATGAT
>CAZUEV010000029.1:0-6600 GCA_964619355.1 Candidatus Woesearchaeota archaeon | reverse complement strand
GTAGAAGAATCAAACAGATTCTTCAGTAGTGAAGACTCTTTTGAATTAGTAAGAGGAGAAGATCAAAAATTTACAATTCCATTAGAGAATCCATATGATGATGCAGTGATTGAGAATCTAAGAATCACACTGCAAGGATTTTCAAAGGATTACATATTCTTCTATCCAGGAAGCATAGCTAGACTGGGAGTTGGAGAGAAAGAAGATATTACTGTAGAGATTACTGCACCTGGATATTTCACACAGGGACAGTATGATTTGGAATTTACATTTAAAGGTAAATTAGTAAAGATAAATACTTCAAAGACAATAGACTTCATGTACACCAAAGACATCACACTGCATCTGTTTGATGTCTCAAGAGCAGATGCAACGGATTACAAGATACAGGCAGAAGAATACTTGCAAGACATGATAGCAAAGGGTTACATAACAAAGGATGCAGAAGATCTATTCCAACAACTAAGCAGAAACTACAATATTACAGAGTTTGGAATAGTGAAAGACATCTTCGAACAGATAGAAGAACTGTATGAAGCAGCAGTAGATTCAGATGAAGGAATACAAGAGTTAGAAGAAGCAGTAGGACAGGCAAGAGCAAAGAACATAAACGTAGAGGAGACAGAGAGGCTAGTACACCTAGCAAAATCTTCCTTCGAAAGAGGAGACTTTCTAGTAGCTCTAGAAAGGGTAAAGGAAGCAAAGCTAACGCTGGCAATAGAATCGAGTGGGAAGTTCTTCAAAGAGATGCAGTATGCAATGAGAGAGAATCCTGGAGAAACCACAGCAGGTTTTGGAGCATTTGGAGTCTCAGTAGTTGGATTGTCGTTATTCACTAGGTGGAGATATATAAAAAGAAAATTGAAGAAACTGGGTGAGGAAGAAAACCTATTAACAGAATTGATGAAAGCAGTGCAGATAGAAGTATTTGAGAAAGCAAAGATGAGTATGAAAGAATATGGTGACTCAATGATGCAGTATGAGGAACGATTGGGTAACATAATTGGAGAGAAAATAACTTTCCAAAATAAAAAAGATAATTTACTAAAATTCAAACCAAAAGGGAAGAAATTACTTGAGGAAAGAAATCAATTAGTGGAGATTATGAAGGAAACACAGGAAGCATATATAACAAAGGGCAAATTTGAAACAAGAATATATGAAAATATGCTTAAATCCTATTCTGAGCGGCTTACAGACGTGGAGGAGAAGCTGGCTGTTATGGATGTTAGAAAAGCTAGAGGGAATGTTAAAAGTAAATGATAAAAAAAAGAAGTGAGATTAAGAAGAAGGTTACACTTTCGATAGATAGTGAAGTGTACGATGAGTTTTCTAAATATTGTAAAAAAGAAGGGATAATTTTATCAAAGCAGGTAGAATTTTTTATGAAAAAGGAATTGGAAAAAATAAAAGAAGAAGGAGGAGATAGCAATTAATATTAAAGGAAGAACCAAAGAAATAATATTGCCTTTGTTGTTTATAGCTTTGATATTTGTAGCTTTTGCTTCTGCATTTAATGATACACCAACAACCCTTGGTGAAATCACTACTGTTGACAATAATGGATATAATTTAGAAGATGTCTTGGTTAAGAAAAATGTAACTTTGACTAATGTGACATTTGGTAATGAGCTTGTTTCTAATAAAATGGGGGTTGAATTTGTTAAAGAAAAGCCGTTGAATGACACTATTGGATTGGAGAAGAATATTACTGAATTATATTATGATGTTGTTATTAATGAACCTGTAAAGTGGGAGAAGAGTATAACTTTGAATAAAAAAGTTAAAACTCTTTCTGTTGAACTTCCTGCAAAGGCAGAAGATATAATAGTTCATAAACTTGGAAAAGAAGATGTTGGGCTTTCTTTAGAGTCTTTGGATGAAATAGCGGCTAAAACAGTTAAGTCAGTTCCATTTGAAATTAAAGATGGCAACTTAGAAATTAAAGGTCCTTTGAAAGGAGCAATAGTTGAATATTATATGCCTGGACCAGTTTCTAAAGAAGTTTGGTTGAATTCTTGGAAGAAACAAATAGTTGTTTCTAGTGATGAGCATTATGAAAATATTTTAACTTATACTAAAGTAGATAATGTTCCTGAAGATGGATTAAATCTGTATCATTTAACTGAAAAAGGTAGAGAGAAAATAGAGTTTGTTTCTTATGATAAAGATGAAGATGGAAATATTGATTATATTGAATGGATAACTCCTTCTTTGAGTAATCAAACCTATGAATTAGAAATCATTGTTTTGAATATTCAATCTTATCCTAGTGTTGGTGGTAATTGGACTGTAATGTTTAATACAACTGGAACTGCAGATTTGATAATAACTGGGCAAAATGGAACATTTTTTGGTGAAGATTTAGAAGTATTTGAGAAAGCAAAGATGAGTATGAAAGAATATGGTGAGTCTATGATGCAGTATGAGGAAAGATTGGGTAATGTTATAGCTTCTAAAATAAATTTCGAAGGTAAGAAAAATAATCTCTTTAAGTTTAAGGCAAGGCGAAATAAAATTTTGGAGGAGAGGGAAAAACTTGTTGAATTGATTAGAAGTACCCAGGAAGCATATATAACAAAGGGCAAATTTGAAACAAGAATATATGAAAATATGCTTAAATCCTATTCTGAGAGATTATCTGACATTGAAGAAAAGTTGGCTTTGCTTGAAGTGAAAAGAGCTCAGAAAGGATCATTGGTAAAAGAGGATAAATGAAAATAGTCGGAAAATGTGTTAAGTTTAGAAATATTATAGTTTTTCTAATCTTTTTTATATTTTTTATCCAAGTTAGTGGAGCAGTTACAATAGATTGGTGGGATACTGATTGGAATTACAGAATACCCGTTACACACAATGTTTCTAATGAGGAATATATTGGTACTGTTTTAGATTACGAAATTAATTTTACTTCAATTATGAATGATGGTTCTTTAACTTTGGATTATAATTCTGTACGGGTGGTTGAGTTTAATTCTTCTAGTGGTGCAGTAATAGATTATAACTCTTCTTTGCAAGAGATACCTTATCAAACAAAGAATGGTACTGGGTTTAATTTAACAGATAATTCTCACATGATTTTAAGTTGGATAGGCAAGAATTCTTCTGCAAATACTAGGAGAGATTATCATATTTATTTTGATACAAGTGCAAATCCTCAGTCGGCTCCCTCTTATGGAGATAGAGTTGCAATTGTTAATTATGAAATTTCTGTTGATGGTGCAAATGTGTTGGATATAGATTCTCTTGAAAATTCATTTTCTCACGTTGCATATCTTGATTCTCCAGGTTCGGAAATGACTAACCCTAACGATGCTTCACCTTATAATAGATTTTGGTGGTCTATGCTTGGTTATGATTTGGATGATGTTGGGGGGTGGAGGGAGAATGCTGTAGATAATTATACTGTTTTGGTTAATAGTGGTCCTATTTATATGGAACTGTACATGCAAAATAGAATTAATGCAGAATTACCTGGCGGCCCAGTTCATACTGAAAATACTATGAGGGTATATCCTTTCCAAAGTGATTATATTGTTGAACACAATGTTACATACAATACCACAGATCATAGTTATGGTGGATATACTATCCCTAGGTCTTATTATACAAATGATTGGTTAGATTGGATGCAGGCTTGGGCCTTTCCAGATAATCATTGGTCTGCACAGGGTGGTTATTTGAGGGTAGGATATAATGATACTGCCTGTAATGCTGCCACTCCTGGTCCCTGCAAGTATACAATAGCAAATCCGTCTTGGTACCAACCAGTATCTTCATTTAATAGCAGTTGGATGGCTTGGTCTGACGGGAGTAACGAGGAAGTTGGTATAATCTGGAATGGCTTATTTAATGATGACACTTATTCTGGTTATGGTGCTGGTGCTTATGGTGATATGGGTGGTTTTGATCGTGAAAGTTATAGTGATGGTTCTCTTAACGGAACTATTTATTGGTTAATTAGTAGTCACGGCGAGGATGGAAATCTATCTAGAAAAGTTTCAGATTATACTTCATCGGGCCCAGATAATCTTATTTTGGGTTCCCTTGACGCAGGTTCTACTTTTATTTATTGGCTAAAGAGTATGAATTCTACTAGTAGTTTAAAATCTTTCTTTGGAGGGAATGAGACAATTAGAATTCAAACGAATGTTACAAGTGCTCCGACCAATTATCCAAAAGTTACAGTATCATATCCAAATGGTAGCTCTGTTGTTAGCGAGGTTCAAATGAGTAATGCAACTGCAGATATTTATTTTTATGATTTGAATTTAACTGGAGATTATCCTATTGGTTACTATAATGTTAAGGTTGATGGCAGTACTGCAAAGAGTTTAGAGAGAGATAATCTTTTTTATGTTGGAGATGTTTGGCCCGATCAATGGAATAATGGAACTTATTTTTATAGTAGGAGTGTGAATATTACTGAGCCAGGGATTACAGATAGAATCTTTGAACCTGTTGATGTGAGTATTAATTTTACTAATGCTGCGTACAATAATTCAGTTAGAGTTTTGTCATATGATGGGGTAAATTATACTGAAGTTCCTTCACAGATTTATAATGAAACTTATTCTGGAAGTTTAGTTTCTAAAGCCAATGTGGTTTTTTTGACAAGTCTTTCTAAAAATGAAAATAGATCTTATTTTGTTGTTTGGAGAACAACTACTTTAAATCAAAATTATTCTACTGACTTGGTTTTGAATTATACTAGTCCTAATTATGAAATATCAAATTCATTTTATAATTTAACGTTTAATACTTCTCATGGTGGATTATTGCAAGATGCTAAAAATAGATTGGGGAGTGATGCTTCTCTTGCAGGGTTGACCCCTCTTGAATATTACCCTGAAGCAAGGATACAAATTCCTCCAACTACAACTTTTACTGTTAGAGATGTTACTACACCAACGCTTGTTTTGGAAGAAGGTCCAATTTTTATTGACTATTATTTAAATGGTTCATTAAGTGATAATTTAAATTATCCATATAATGTTACTATGAGATTTTTTTCTAATAATCCTTATTTTATTCAAGAAAGAAATATAACTGTTGAAGAAGAAAAAACTTGGGAGTATTTTTATGATACTTATTTTGGTTGGTTGGATGGAACGTTTACTAAAGCTGCTTGGGAAAACTCTACTGGTACAATATTCGATAGGGATGTTTCTAGTGGCAATAATGCAGATAATACTAGTTTGCCAATCGATTTGAATTGGATTGCAGTTTATAATATAGATACTGCTAATGCGATGGCAGATATATTCTTGGCGAGAAATGAAACAACTCAACAGTCTCCAGTTATAGATTTTTATGATGACACTTATGATTATTATCAAAGGAGGATTATTTCTTCCTCAACAACTGTGTCCAGTAATTCATTTTTTTATTCAAAGATTGCTAGAGTTTTGTGGTACGGTGGGGCTAATTATGAAACTGTGGATTTACTTTATGATCAATTGAATAGTCCAATAACTTTTGTTACTGGGGATCAAACAGCTTATGATACTGTCTTGCCATCTTATTCTGTTTACAATCATACTCCAATTAGTCCAACTGATTCACAGAATGTTACTTGCCATTCTTCTTGGACAGACAATATTGAAATGGGAAGTGTAATTATTGAAGAAAATCTTACAGGTAGTTTCGTAAATCATACAGTTTCTCTTTCCGGTTCAAGTGGTGATGGAAATTATACCATTAATGCAACGTTAATTAATAGTGGAGTTTATGCATGCAGATTCCATGGCTTAGATTCTGCAGGCAATCAAAATACAACGCCTTATGTTGTGGTTAATATTTCGGATTCTACCATACCTTCTTTTTCAAATGTTACCAGTGTTCCAACTTCTAATGATGATTTGGATCCGAATAAGACAGTTACAATAAATGCTACAATTATAGATTATTCTTCATTGGATAAAGTTTATGTTTATTATAGAAATAATGATACTGGTTCTTGGTCAAGTTGGAATAATTCTGAAATGACTAGTATTTTGACCGACAATTTTAATTTAACTTATCAGGTGAATATTAGTCCTTTATACAATGCGTATTATGAGTATTATATTGCAGCAAATGATACTTCAACAAATGCTGCAAACTCTTCAACATACAATTTGTCAGTGTACTTTGATTATACTTGGACAGTAATAGATAATTTAACTGCTAATTCTGGAGTATTTGATACTAATATTTCATTAGGGAATGTTACTCTAAGTAATACAGGAGATTATGATTTAACATTCACAGGTTCTGCAGGGGTATTTGGTTCTAGGATTTTTATTAATGGAAGTCAAGCAAGTACTAGTCCGCAGTTTGAAGTTGAAAATGGGACTTCTATAGAATTGAATGTTACTGGAACTACAAGAGAATCTGGACAGACAGAAGGTACGGACGCAGTTACTGTTACATTTTCAAATAGTTCTGCGAACCCAACTTCTGATACTGCATCTGTTAATTTAGTTACAATTTCTGGAGGTCCATATTTGCATACAGAGATAACTAATTATAATCAAACTGTTAATTTGGGTGATGTTGGAGCTGGATTAACTGCTAAAGTTACTAATTTGGGTAATGAGACTGCTACTAATACCAATA
>CAZUEV010000028.1:0-6949 GCA_964619355.1 Candidatus Woesearchaeota archaeon | reverse complement strand
CTTCCAACGCATTTGTCTTTTTTTCTTCCAACGTCTTGAACTTCTTTTCACTTTTAATTCACCTATGTGTAACAGAGAGGGCAAAGCAGGTATATTTAAAGATTGCGTTTAGAAATAGAAAATTAAAACTCATTTCTAGGTTGTAAGTCACCTAATTCAACTTTAACTCCAAAGAACTCTTCTAAATTTTAATTTCTTTTAAGTAATCATCTCTAAACATACAGGAAAATTTATCCAACCTTTCCATTGACTCCACATTTCTAAGATTAGATATTGGTTTTTCTATAAATTTAATATCTTTTTTTACTTTTTCCCTCGCTTTCTTATTAGTTTTTAAGATAAAAATATAAAATTTGTTTTTAACCATATTTCCTTTATTTTCACCTAGACCTCTAGTTGCATCAATTTTTACTGCTTTTATTTCATAGTTACAACCATAAATTTTAGCTAGAATTTTAGTAAGTTTTGGATACCTTTTAGCTTTACCCTCTTGAATTTTTTTATCATAGTACATAATAATTCCTCCCTTTCTATTAAGAAGGGATCTTAACATGGATAAAGGATGTGCCTTATTCCCGCTTACAGGTTCGTAAGAAAAAGTCCAATCATATTGAAGAGCTTTTTTTGGGAGCAATGCAAAATTACATTTTATGAACTTATTGAATTTAACTCTTTTCTTAACATAACTAATAAAATATTGGGAATATTCGTTATAATCTACTTTACATCCTTGTTCCATTATGGCCCTTGCCCAATCTCCGTGATTTCCAGCTACGGCCAAGATCTTATCTCCTTTAGTTATTCCCAATTTTTTTAATAGATATTTATCTTGAGGGATTGTACTTTGATTAAGTGGTCTAGAACTATAGCCCTCTTTTAAAGGAATATATCCTGGTTTCCAAATATGTTCATTCTCAAATATTTTTTTAAGCCAAGGAATTTTATATTTTGTCATTGTTTTAATACATTACTACAAATTCTTCACATATCTTCTTAATTTTATAGGGTATTTAATAATCTTTCTAAAAAATAAAATATGCTCCCACCAAGCTTTTAGAATAAATAAAATGTCCCTTTATTTCTATATCGTTTTAATGTTATGTAAAAATTTATATAACTTATTCTCCTTAATTAATCATAAGAAAATGAAAAAACTAAATCGTATTTACATTGTGGGCCCCCAAGGATCTGGAAAATCAACTATAGCAAACTTATTGGCCAAAAAAATCAAAACAAAAAATTACGACCTTGATGATATTATCAAGGATAAATATGGAAAAAGAAGAAATGATTCTGAATTAAAAAATATGTTATCTGTGGTTACTGCTCGAAAAAAATGGGTTATAGAGGGAATTTTTGGAGGATGGACTGCAAAAGCTTTTGAAAAATCTGATTTAATTATCTTGCTAAATTTAAACTACAATATCCTTGTTGCAAATTTAATTAAGAGATATTACAAATCAAAATTTACAGACAATAAAAGAGGCATTAATCTAAAAACCACGTGGAAACTAATCAAGCATGTTAAATTATATCGAACAAGATATCATCCAAAGAGTTATGCTGGACATATGGAATTAATCAATAAGTATAAATCAAAATTTATTGAAATAAAAACAAGAAAAGATTTGGAAGATTTTCTAGATACTCTGAAATAAGAAATATGCTCCCGCCGGGATTCGAACCCGGGTTTCTGCCTTACTCCGTGCCTTGAACAAACTTTCAAAGTTCACTCGAAAGGGTTACGCCATATGAAAAAACAATCATACGTCAGCGTCCTGGGCCGGACTAGACTACAGGAGCATAGAACCTTAAGGAAGGTGGTTCATTTATAAAATTAACTAAATATGTTGACAAGGACATACGTTTGATTTATAAAATTAAAATTCCAAATTCATTATTATGATTAAATTAGATTTATCAGGCGTAAGATATAGTTGGAGAGATAAAGAAAAGAAGATAAAACTTCCCAAAGTTTTAACACCAGAGTTAGCAGAAGATATGGGAATTCATATTGGAGATGGATCTTTATACAAATGCAATCCCAAAAGAACAAGTTATGAATTTAAGTATGCATCTAACACCAACGAAAGAAATTATTTAATGCATATTTTGAATATAAAAAAGAAATTATACAGATTAAATAAATATAAAATTAAACAGAGAAACAACGAACTAAACCTAATATTCAATTCATTAGCCATTGCGACGTTCTATACAAATAGTTTAGGAATTCCAAGTGGAAGCAAATTATATACATCAAAGGTTCCAAAAATAATTAAAGAATCAAAAGAAAAAGAATTAATTGCATCTTTCATAAGAGGGGTTGTAGATACAGATTTTTATTTCTGTTTTAAAAATAAATATGGAAAACCTTATCCAATTCTCCAAGGAATGTTTGCAAGTAAAGAGTTAGTAAAAGATCTCGGCGAATTATTTGACCATTTGGGAATAAAAAACAACATAAGGTTAGATATCTCTAAATTTGATAAAAGATCAAACAGATCATACAATACAAATGAAGTCACAATCTGTGGTTGGAAGAGAGTTGGCCAATATATTAGTCAAATAGGATTCAGTAACCCAAAAAACATAGAAAGAATAAAAATGAGCCCGCCCGGATTTGAACCGGGGACCGTTCACCAAGCATAAGAATACCTTTCTGCTTTCTGGTGTTCCTAGATAGCTAGGTTGTTAGCTTAGCCTTCATATAAGACTTACACTCGACTTTGATAGCCAATCAGTGCTCTAACCAGACTAAGCTACGGGCTCCTAAGGAAAACTGACCAAAAATTATTATTTAAACCTTTCTCTTTAACTTAATTTAATCTTTCTTTGCAAAAACAATACACTCAACCAAATTATACCGAAAGCAGAATCTAACATTAGTAATCCTGCTCTTGAAATACCAGCACTCCCAACAGAATTACTAATAAAATTAATAGAAATAAAATCAAGCAATGGCCAAAATAAAGTAACACCCATCGGCCAAAACATATCAACAACTATGTGACTAAATATTCCCAATGCAAATAACCAAGAATATTTTTCCAAGTTCATAAACTTCAAAACAAAATAACAAACAATAAATGCAACAGCAAGAAAAAATATAGAATGAGTTAATGTTCTATGTATACCGCTGTTAAAAACAAAATCAAACAAATAATCTATATCTGGCAACAAAGAACCAAACAGTAAAATTCCCCAAGATAAGTCAGACAATTTTCTACCTCGAATATTTCCAACAAATAACCCAACCAGCCACCCAATAAATAAATGTCCAAAAGCAAACATAAAAAGAGAAAACTAAAAACAATTAAAAGGATTATGCAACTTCACCTAATTGTAACCTAAGTAATACTTGCAACTTCTGTAACTTATCTTCCTCCTTTATCACATCTTTCTCCTTCAATATTTTTAATATATTATCTTGATAACCTGTGTATAACTTAGAACGAAATTCTCTAGCTTTCTTTTTTGGAGATTCCACTTCATGAAGAGAATGATTGTCGTACTCACTATACCAATCACAATATCCAGCAACGATTCCGAATAGAGAAGAAATTGCATAAAATCCTGGAGAAAGATTCACAGTACCATCAGCCAAATCTGGAACGAAAGCAAATAACAAACCACTCAAACTAAGGCCAGCAACAGCTCCTGCATGTTTAAGGCCCCTAGAAAAGAGATACTTTCCAGTACCAGGTCTTGAATTATTAGAAAGACCAGATTCTCTACTGAATTCAACCAAATTTTCTTCTAGTTCAAACCTTTCATCAGAATTTTTCACAAGAGAATTACACATATCACCCAAATTAAAACCGTTTCTAGAATAATGTAAGCTATGAATCATGCAAAATCAAGAAATCAGAGAATATTATAAAATTATCTAAATAATCCTGCCTATCATCATACCGGTTAATTTAGAAAGTCCACTGTCTTCATTTTGTACACCCAATGCCCTATCTATCTCAACAACACCACCATCACCAGTATAAATATTAAAAACGGCATAACTCTCAGAACTCATTTTTTCAGAAGAAACTTTAAAATGATACCACTTAAACTCATCACTCAATTCACCAGCTGCAATTTTAGTGTTCCCCGGACCCCATATTTCAAAATTAGTATTACCTTCACCACTCTTTCTCATATACAAAGATAATAGATTTAATTTATTTCTCCATTCTATAAATAAATAAGAGTCTTCACTACGTGCAGGAATACTTGTCTCTTTCAACTCCAAAACATTTCCATCTTTTTCAGATAAGAGATATACAACATCTTCCTTAAATTGACGATCTTCAGCAGACAAAAGTACAGCAACCAGTGGTCCCTCTGCCTCATTCAAAGTTTCAATTTCAATTTCTCCAGTAATAGCACCACCCGTAACAGATTCAAAATGAAAATCTCTAAGTGCCTGAGCGGCTCCAAAAACAACAACTAGAACAACCATACCAACTATAATAAAATTAGTCCTATATCCCATATTCTTGAATTGATATTAATAATATAAATAACTTTTGTTTTAAATTAGCAACAATATTTAGCCAAAAAATTGATTAAAGAAAGGAATCAAACCTTCATAACTATCAACTTGATAGGCATAAATCTCGGATACAGTTGAAGGACTTGCTATATAATCTTTTAAGAATTCATGATCTACAACATTTCCAACAGCAATTGTAATAACTTTAATCCCCAATTCATTCTTCAGTATCATAGCTAAATGACAAGAGCACCCCAAGTCTTCATCAACTGAATTTATAGCTTCACACTCTTCAGTTATAACTGAACAGCTGGAATCACCACTATCTACATTACTAGACATAATAATAACTGTATAATCTGGATGGACTGAATCATCTCTATCTAAGTAATAATGTTCTGGTTGACAAGCAGGTTCATCAAAAGAGAGTAAACAATAATTACTGAACAATGCTCGTGGAAGATTAGCGTCTCTACTTCCAAAACTACCCCCAAATGCAAGTCCATTAACTAAATCATTTACAAAATCATGGAGATTGTAGGCATCAAAACCCAAACTAAAATAAATATAATTATTATAAGCAAATCCAACGAGACTCATCCAAGTACCATCTTCACTCAAACTTAAATGATCAACAAAAGAATTAATTGCATTTCTTATTTCAGTGCTATGATCAATATCAGGTAAATCATAAACACCATCGCCCTGCTCAAAAGTAAGACTTACATCACCATCAGTAAAATCAATAAAACCATACTCACAACAACAGTTAGGTCCAGTATCCCCACCACATTCAGCAGGATGAGTATATTCAGTACATGATTCTGTTACAAAGGGATCATAATTCAGGGCATTAACATCTGTACAACCATAAGTAGCATCAAAAAAACCAGTTCCTGAAAGAGGGATGTTAAGCAAACCACCCGGAGCATTACTGGAAATAATAAGATTATCGGAAACATAACCTTCATCAACTGGAGAAAAAGTTACTATAACTCTTTCAGAATCTCCACTAGGAATATCAAAAGAATACTGGGGAACAAAAGAGAATACATCTTCACTGTTAGAAATACCACTAATTGTTAAAATACCATCACCATCATTTACAATAACTAAATCTAACTCTGAAGATTGGCCAACAACTTCACCCCCAAACTTCAATTCATTGGGATAAACAAACATAGAAATACTTCCCTCAATAATACTTTCACCAACAAGACTAACATCTGTATAATGATCTTCCGATGGGCTACTATTGCTGTGTATAACTAAATCATTTACAAAAATATCTTCTTCAGTTGGAGCAAAAGTTACAGCTACATCTTCAAATTCACCACTTAAGATATCAAAACTACCCGAATCTTCAATAGTAAAAGGATTTCCAGGGTCAGAAATGCTATGGATATTCAAAGTACCAGTTCCAACATTTTTTATTCTCATCTGTTTTGTAAGAAATTCCAAGACATAAACATCTCCAAAATCTAAAACAGGTTCAACAAATATAGTCGGCACATCTGCTAAAATACCATTCCCAAGAAGATCCACTTCAACGCTAGGATGATCACCATCACTACTATAAACTGTAAGAGTGCCAGAGTATCCAGTTTCTTCTCGAGGTCTAAATGACACACCAACAGATATTGATCCACCTACTGGAATGTTATCTTGATAAGCTCCAACAATGAATACGTTTTGATCACTAATTATATTGTCAATCTGTAAATTAGCATTACCACTATTTGAGATAGTTATAATCTCTGTAACAATTTCTTCAATTATAACATTTCCATAATCTATATTCTGAGGAGTAACAGAAATCTCAGGATCTCCACCCCCAATTTCTTCATGACAGTCTTCAATTAAATCAGCATTTACTCCAATTGGTCCAGGAGAACAATCACCGACGCCGTCAACAGCCAAAACAAAAATTAATTCTTCAATATCTAAAATTCCAAATTCAGTAAGATCTAAATCAAAATTCATTCTAACATATGACTCTAAAAAATAATCTTCATCTTCAAAAATTTCAGACTCAGAAGAACTAGAAACAACAATTCTTAGATTAGGGATATCAACAGAACCTCTATTTTTAAGAGAAACTCTTAATGTGTTGCTATCTACATAACAAAGATTAGTTTCAATATTGATATCGCTGGAACAAATAAGGGCATTGTAAGCATCCTCAACAACATCTTCAGTTTGATCACTTAAAAAATCTCCAGAAAAAGCCCAAACTATAACTGCAATAATAACTGCAAGACCAATCAATAAAACAGTAGCAATTAACGGATTAACACCTCTTTTATCAATGTGCTAAAATCCATTTAACAATTTAAATAAGTTTCTACTTTTACAACAATTTTAAATAAAGAAAGAAACACAAAGAGAAGATGAATTGCCTAGGTATAGAAGCAACAGCACACACTTTTGGAATTGGAATTGTAAACGAGAAAAAAATAC
>CAZUEV010000027.1:0-6965 GCA_964619355.1 Candidatus Woesearchaeota archaeon | reverse complement strand
TCACCACTTTCTAAAGTAATACTTGGTCTAACAGTAACTGGTGGGACTAAAAATATAGTAATTATCATCCATTCTGGTCTTGAGGCTGCTGCATTAATACCTAAAAGAGCCAAATCTTCATCTGACATTTTTTCTAATCTTGATCTAATTTCAATTGGAGTTAACCTTTTAGTTCCTTCAAAAAAAGTATAAGGTTTCTCTAACTTTATTGGCTCATTTTTTGCCTCCCAATGTGGGCAACTCTTAAGGTTTCTAAGTGAAGTAATAAAAGTAGAATTTGCTTTCTTAAGATCTCTAACTCTTCCTTCCTTCTTCAGTGCATCTATTTTTGCCTTATGTTTTACAATTTTTTTATCATCTGCAAATATTCTTCCACATTCCTTGCAAGTAACCTTCAACAAATTCAAAACAACATCAACAAAACCAATATTAATAACTGGCCTAGCCAAATCCATAAAACCAAAATGGCCCATACATTCCTTCAACTTACCGCCACAAGTCTTACATCTTAGACCAGGATCAATAACTCCAAGTCTGATATCCATCAATCCACCATCAACAGGATAACCTTCAATATCATATAACTCTGGCGTAACTATTTTTGCAACAGACGTTTTCTTTATGACATCTGGTGAAAGTAAACCAAACGTTACTGATTCCAATCTTTTCGAAGCTATTTCCATTTTATTCAAAATTTATCCTTTAATTTTATCGTTGTATCAAAATTGAGAGATCTCAACTCATCTAATAATAACTTGAAAGCATAACTCATCTCAACAGTTTCTATATTTGACGAATTACATCTTAAACAATTAGATTTATTTTTATAATGATCAAAAAATCCAAGAAAACCACAATCTCCACATATATGGAATAGTGTTTTATCGGAATCGAATCTTTCCTTCAATAAAGTTGATGCACCATGTGCTACTAAACAATCTTTCTCCATTTCTCCAAGTCTTAAACCACCACCCATAACTCTTCCTTCAACAGGTTGTCTAGTTAACAATTGTATTCTTCCAGAAGCTCTAGCGTGCAACTTATTAGCAACCATGTGTTTCAATCTTAAATAATACATACTTCCAACATAAATTCTTGCCTTAAACATCCTGCCTGTTAATGGATTAAAAAATCTTTCAGTTCCATTCTCAGTAAATCCTAAACTTAAAAGCTCTTTTCTAAGATCTTTCTCATCAGGACAATCAAAAGACGTTGCATCTATATTTTTAGCAGACATTGCCCCTACTTTTCCAGCTAACATTTCAAGCAAATGAGATATAGTCATTCTGGATGGAATACTGTGTGGTGAAAAAATAACATCAGGAGTAATCCCTCTAGCACTGAATGGCATATCTTCATGAGGTATCAACATTCCAATAACTCCTTTCTGACCATGCCTTGATGCAAACTTATCTCCAAGCTCAGGTATCCTATGTTCTCTTAATCTTAACTTAATTAATCTATTACCGTCCTCATTCTCCGTCAATACAACACCATCAACTGTACCTTTGATTCCCTCACCTATTGCTAAAGAACTTTCTCTTCTTGTACTTGCAGAAATGTTAAATTTCTCAAGACTTCCTAAAAATCTTGGGGGACTGGTTCTACCTATAACTACATCATCAGATAAAACATCTGCTTCAGTAAATGCAATACCATCTTCCTCAAGCATCTTATAATCCTTTTCAGATCTATATCCCCTTACTTCCTTATCTGGTACTTCAACCTGATCCATTAAACCACCAGCATATCTCAACTCAAACACAGAATAAGGTTTAAAATAATGTGACCTTGCCAATCCTCTTTGAATACTACCTTTATTCAAAATAACTGCATCTTGCATATTATATCCTTCATAACTCATAACTGCAATTGTAAAATTCTGTCCACTTGGGTGCTCATCATAATTAAAAACATCGTGCATAAATGTTTTAACAATAGGTTTTTGAGGATAATGTAAAAAACTAGAATCAGTATCCATTCTTAATGGGAAATTTGAAGCATATATTCCTAAAGATTGTTTCTGAATTTTGGAACCCCTAATCAATCTTGAAGAACTACCATAATTTGAAAAAGGTACCATGGAAGTACAAATACCCAAAATTGTGACAGGACTAATTTCTAAATGAGTATGTTTACTTGTTAACTCTGGTTCAGATATTGCAACAAAACAATTTTCTTCCTCACCAGCATCAATGTACTCTATAACTCCTTGTTCAATTAAATCTTTCCACGAAATTTCTTCTTTCTCTAAACTAGCAATATGTGATTCAGTTAATTTTGAGATACCATTTTCAACAATGATTAAAGGTCTTCTACACCTTCCAGGTTCACTATCAATAGAAATTTCATCCAGCTCAGAATTGTAATTAATATTAAGATTACTTGGAACTTCTCCTTTTCTCCTTTTCTTCTTAAAAGAATCTAGAAACTCCCGATTATCATCCACAGTTCCAACAAACTTTTCATCTAAAAATACATCAACCATTTTAAACAACGGGCTTCAAACCATTTCCCTCCAAAATTTTACGGATTTTTTCATCAGCAGTTCTCTCTCTACTTATCTCAAACAACATAGAAAGATTTTTTCTCAAACCAATTGGAGTACCTTCTGGAGTTTCAACAGGACATAACCTTCCCCAATGAGTACTATGTAAAGCTCTTGCTGCGAAATTTTCTTGAGTAGAGGTTAACAAACTAACCACTCTTTGTAAATGCGATAAAGTATCAATTGAATTTGTCCTTGCAATATTTTGACTTATACCATTTCTTCCACCTGGCCAACTGCCGGTAGCAATTGCACTCTTCATTCTCTGAGTAATCAATTGATCTCTTATTATAATTCGGATAGAACTAAACTTTCCCCTCTTAACAAGTCTTTGGAAGTTATAAAGAACATCTTGAACTAATGCCTTCATATTTACTCTAAACAAATCCTCTAACAAGTTACCTGGAAGTTTCAAACGTTTATTAGAATAATGATCTTGATCCAATGTTTTTGCATCACCAGAAGAAACAAGTAAATATCTTTTTACCATCTTACATAAATTATAAGCTTTGGCAGACCTATCTTTTGGAGTAACACCTAAATGTGGCAATAAGTATCTATCAAGTTGTTCCTGAACTCTTTCATACTTAAACTCATGCTGACCAAATCCAATATGTCTGGCTAAAAAATCTAAAGCATCTCTCTGAGATTTTAATTCAACACTATTGTAAAGATTAACTAAAACATCATCAACAACTCTTTCAGGGAAAATAAATTGCATAATTTCCTTATCTGTTGTTAAACCTAATGCTTTTATGATTGAAATAACTGGAACTCTCTTAAACCTACTAAAACTTAGATAAATTATTCCGTCCTTCATTTGTTCGATTGTGTGAGGAATTCTATAACTGGTCTTCTCAGAAAATAATTTTCCAGTGTATTTGCTTGGACCTGTTGCAGCTTTTTTAACAAATAATTTATTTGAAGCCAAATCCTCGACAACAATTAAAACTCTTTCATTACCATTCAAAACAAAATAACCACCGTAATCAAAAGGATCTTCTCCATGCTTAACCAAATCTGCAGCTTTAAGACCTTGCAAATGACAAAAATCTGATTTCAACATTACAGGAACTTTTCCAATCTGTGAAGTAAATGACTCTCTCTGAACATCATTTATGTGTGCACTAACCCCTAACTGGATTGGAGCAGAGTAAGTTAACTGTCTTAGTCTTGCCTCTATAGGATAAATATCTCTTCTAGAACCATCAGCCTCGACAATTTGAGGTTTACCAACATTAATCTTCCCAAATTTAATTTTAAAATTTTCATATTCTTGAGGAATAATAGTTGGAACAATATCACCAATATCATCAACAACCCTTTGCAATCCCTTATTTAAAAAATCGTTATAAGATTTTAAGCTAGACTCTACAAAAGAATTATCTTTGAAATAATTTGATATAATCCCTTTGTAACCTTTAACCATGTACTACCACCCTGTAAAAAATTGACTCAACATTCGTTGGACTTGATCTTATGATCTTTATTATATCTCCTAATTCAGGCTTTAAATTTTGTATTGCAGAATCACTTAAAAATATCATTGGTAACTTTTCTTTAGCAACATTTAATTCCTTAAGAACACTTTCTGCTTCATCCCCACTAAGTTTAACATGCTGCGGAACAATACTATGCTTTGTTATATCGAAATTTTCACTCATCTGTTTCTCCACATGTACGGACCGGACGGGATTTGAACCCGCGACCCCTTGGTTAAAAGCCAAGTGCTCTACCAAACTGAGCTACCAGTCCACACGCCCTGGCCGGGAATCGAACCCGGGTCAAAGCCGCGACAGGGCTTTATGATAACCTCTACACCACCAAGGCATATAGTTCCATCTAAACATAAAATAAAAATTGATAGCTAATCATCGGACATCCATTTTTTTATATTCAAAAGAACCTTCTGGTTAAGTTTTTGGGAACGGAATTTATTTATAAACCTTTTGGTTACTAGCTCATAATCTGAAGATAAATAAGCTTATATTTTTAAATATACACCTAAAAGCATGGTTGATGTCATAAAAATAGATAAAATAAAACAAAAAGATATTATAAAAAGAATAAAATTTGGAGATATTTTTATCTATCCTACAGATACTGGTTACTATTTGGGATGTAATGCCTTAAAATCTGGCAGTATTAGCATAATAAAACAAATCATAAAAACACCATTATCAATAATAGCACCAAATAAACAATGGATAACTAAAAATTTTGAAATTATTAATAAAAATCACATAAAAAAACTTCCAGGACCCTATACTTACATTCTAAAATCAAAAAAAAGACCAGTAGCTAGGAATGTTAATCCGGGAGAAAATAAATTCAGGATAAAAATTCCAGAACATAATATCCACAAAATAATAAAATCTGCTAATATTCCAATAATCAAGGCAAATATTAATCAAAAAAGACCAACAACAAGTATAAAACAGATACCTTGGAAAGTCTCTAGAATAACTGACTTAATTTTAGACGAAGGAAAATTGATTAAAAGACCTTCATCCATAATAGACTTAACAACAGAGATTCCGCTAATAATTAGAGGATAATTTTATATATTTATCCAGCCTCCTCAATCCACAATGAAAAGAATAGTTTTTGCACTAATTTTATCCATGATACTTTTAAGTAGCTTAACAATGGGTGCAGACATAGTAAATCAAAAAAAAGAAAAAAATCTGATAACTATTGAAGATTATAACGTTGCAAAATACCAATTAATTCTAGAAAATAATCAAAACATAAGTGATAGATTCAGAATAGTAGTCCCTTCTTCTCACTGGGATTGGATTGTTACAACAGATCCGACACCAATTGAAATAGATGAAGGAAAAACAAAGACAGTAATGTTCCACATAAGGCCCTATGACAAAATCGAAAAAGGACTTTATACAATACCAATAAAAATAATATCTTTGAACAATGAAAATTATTATGACGAAGAAAAATTTGATGTTGAAGTTGTAACATTTGATATGGCAATAACAAAAAAACTAAAGCAACCATCAAATATCGACCCATCAGAGGATAACCTATTCAAAGTAGAACTAAAAAATAATTATGATATTGATTTTAAAGATATTGAAATAAAACTTGAAAGTGATTTTTTCTCAGTAAATGGTACAGTAAACTTATCAGACCATGAAAAAAGAACTAAAAACTTCGCAACAAATCTTAGTGGAGAAATTAGAGAAGGTTCCCATCCAATTTACCTAAAAATATTTACAAATGGAAAAGAAGTTTCAAGTGAAGAGTTTGAAATGGTTATAGGAAAAAACTCAAGGATAAATCAAATATGGACTCCAATTCAAGGATTCTTTTTTAATTCAGAAAAAATAATTAAAACAAATGATGGGAATACAATAAGTCATGAAACAATAATAAAAGAATTTACATCATCAGAAATGAGAGTAGCTTCGTTCTTGCCAGAACCAGATTCAATAGACCAAGAAGGCGATATTCATACTTTAACTTGGGAGTTTGAACTAAGTCCCGGAGAAAGCAAAACTGTAACAATAAAAAAAGATTATAGGGGAATTATATTGGGCATTATTTTGTTGGTAATAATTATTGGTGCATTTTACAGTTACAGAAAAAAACATATAACTCTAACAAAAGATATCCTATCAATAAAATCAAAAGATGGAATTCTAAGTATGGACGTTGTAATAAGTCTAAAAAATAAATCAAGGAGAACAATAAAAAATCTAAAACTCTTAGATACTATAACACATCTGATAGAAGAACCTACTCAATTTTCAAAAAGTAAAGTTCCAAGAATAATTAAATCGCACGAAAAAACTAGCATGCTGTGGAACGTTCCAAAATTAAAGGGAAGAGAAAATTACGTAGTTTCATATAATGTAAAAGTTGAACACGAAAAAATTAACAAATTAAGAATACCAAAAGCAGTAGCAAAATACATAAAATTATTTCAAAGAAAAATAGTATATTCTAACGTGGTTAGACCATTCATATAAAATGCCATTCGTTCCATATGAAACAAGAGTATGTCATTCTATTGGAGAATCGATAGAGCTCAATGGAATTATGTACAATGTAGCAGAATTACTGTGGTCTAATGGAAAAACAAAAAACTATAACATAAGACCAACAAATCAAATTGTATCTAAACTATTTTGCTACGATAGGGAACATTTTCAACCTGAAATTGAAAAATTATTTAGTGAAGCAAAAGACATGTATCCTAAAGACGATGATAATAGAAGAAAGAAAATGATTAGTGAAGGATTATTGATATTGTTATCAGAAGCAGAAATAAAAGATAGAAAAAATATCGAAGAGAAGATAGAACCCTTTTAGTTAATTTTATAAATAAAATCCTTTCTTTTCCTTATGTCCCTCTGTAGCTCAGCGGTAGAGCGCTCGGCTGTAGATGGTGTTTGAT
>CAZUEV010000026.1:0-7162 GCA_964619355.1 Candidatus Woesearchaeota archaeon | reverse complement strand
ATAATGTTATTGTTGAATGTATTGGTGGTGCCAAGGGAAGAAGTAAGGGAGATATGCCAGGTGTTAGGTGGCAAGTAATCAAAGTTAATGATCAATCATTGAGGGCTTTACTTAGTGGTAAGATAGAGAAGGGAAGAAGATGAAATTATTTAATAAATGGGATATTGCAGAAGTTAAGGTTGCAGAGGAAGCTCTTAGACCATATATTCATTTACAAGAATTACTTGTTCCTAGAACTGGTGGAAAAGCTGCTCAAGGTCAGAGAATTTGGGCACAGAAAACTCATATTGTTGAGAGATTAATGAATAAATTAATGGTTCCTGGTCACGTTAAGAAACATAAACATAAGAGGTCTTCAGGTCGTAATACTGGAAAAGCAATGAATGTTCAAAGGATTGTTATTCAAGTTTTTGAAAATTTGGAGAAGAAAACTGGAAAAAATCCAATTCAGGTTTTTGTAACTGCATTAGAAAATGCTGCACCCCGTGAAGAAGTTACCAGTATTGAATATGGTGGTGCTCGTTATTCTAAAGCTGTTGAGGTTTCACCATTGAGAAGAATTGATTTGACTTTGAGATTATTTGTTTGGGGTTCTTATGCTAAATCGTTTAATAAGAAAATTAAAATATCTGATGCTTTGACTAATGAAATTTTAGGTGCTTATAATAAAGATACTTCTGCTAGTTCTGCTTTGGCTAAAAAGTTGGAGTTGGAAAGACAGGCGGATGCTTCTAGGTAAAAATGATAAACGTAAATACAGATTTTATTTCAGGGAAAGAAATTAAAGAGACTTTAGGTTTGGTTAGAGGTTCGACTATTAGAGCTAGACATGTTGGAAGAGATATCTTGGCTAGTTTGAAAACTATTATTGGTGGAGAAATTAAAAGTTATACTGCAATGATTAATAGTGCAAGAGAGCAATCTTTGGAAAGGATGAATGAAGAAGCTAAAAAATTAGATGCTGATGCTGTTATCAATGTTAGATTTGTAACTGCGGAAGTTATGCAAGGCGCTGCTGAAGTTTTAGCTTATGGTACTGCTGTTAAGTTTGAGTAAAAACTTATAAAGAACAAATATTATGATTCTTCTGAACTAATATGGTGAATTATATATTGGGAATAATTGGTCTGCTTTGCGCAATATGGGTTGTTTATGATGTTGTTGCAAACCAGAAGAAAATGAAAACTGGGCAAAAAGTTTTATGGATAGTTTTTGGTATTTTATTTAGTATAGTTACTGCGATTATCTATTATTTTGCTGTAAAGAAGAAATAATTTTTTCTTTTCTTTTTTATATTAAGTAATTTCTTGTAAAGTTTGTTGATTTGGTAATAAAGATTCTTCTGCTTCATCTAATTTTGTTTCCAATACGTCTCCATTAATACTTAGCCATACGCTTAGAAATCTTTGTAATTCTGTCTTTGCTTTTTCTGTTTCTTCTTTTGTCTTTATTCTTAGAGTTAATACTGATTTATTTCTTCTTAAACTACTGTATATCGTTTCTGTAATTCCTATTTTGTATTCTATATCATCGGTGCTTCCTTCTATACCTGAGAAAGAATCGCCATCGTATCCATGTTCAGCTAAATGTTTTAAAATACTTTGTGATGTGCTTCCAGAATTCTGATATTTTTCTTTAAAATAAATGCGAGCTGTTAATTTCACTTCGGTTTGAGGTATTCTTTGTTTATTTATAAGTATTTTGAATGATGAATTTGTTTTTAGAAAGAGAACATTCTATGGGAAATAACCAATAGTAATACTGCTGCACCTGCTGTTGTGAAATAAGCTGTTTTATTCCAGTTTAGTATTTTTTTACCGTCTATGTTTCCAAGAGGTATCATGTTGAATGCTGCTAGCCAAGAATTAATTATAGCTCCGTATCCAGTTAGTAGTGGAAAGATGTTTGCGATTAATAATATTAGGAATATTGCTGCTAGCACGATGTTTACTAAAGGACCTGCAATGGATATTTTTCCATTTCTTTCTCTGTTTACGTAACCTTGAATCATTACTGCTCCAGGTGCTGCGAAAATAAATCCAAAGAAAGACATTCCTATTGCCAGGAGTAACATTTTATTATCTGCTCTGAATTCTGCGAAACAATTGTATTTTTGTGCAACGTATTTGTGTCCCATTTCGTGAAGTAGAAATCCCAGTCCTACAGTTACACCTGATATTATTAACATTATTGTGAATTGAGCTGAGAACATATTTCCACCAGATAGGAGAATTGCGAAAGCTAATGAAATTGCTACCCATGCCCTTGTTAAGTGTGTAATTTCTGTTTCACTGAATTGCATTTTAATTATATTTACCCAAACTTTTATAAAGAATATGTTTTCTCGAGTGTTATGGCTGATAAATCTTCAGAGAAAATTCAAGAAATTATGAATGATCCTGTGCGAATTAGGAATATAGCTATTTGTGCACATATTGATCATGGGAAAACAACTTTTTCTGATAATCTTTTAGCTGGTGCAGGTATGATTTCTGAGGAATTAGCTGGAAAACAATTGGCATTGGATTTTCACGATGATGAAAGTTCAAGAGGAATTACTATTGATTCTGCAAATGTTAGTATGGTGCATAAGGTTAAGGAAGAAGAATATTTGGTTAATTTAATTGATACTCCGGGTCATGTTGATTTTGGTGGAGATGTTACAAGAGCTATGAGGGCTGTTGATGGTGCAATTGTTTTAACTGATGCTGTTGAAGGTGTTATGCCACAGACAGAAATTGTTTTGAAACAGGCATTGAAAGAGCATGTTAAACCTATTTTATTCATAAATAAAGTTGATAGATTCATTAGGGAAGTTAAGTTAACTCCTGAAGCTATGCAACAAAAATTTGTTTCTATAATTAATCACGTTAACAAATTAATAAGACAGATGGCTCCAGAAGAGCATAAAGAAGATTGGACAGTTAATGTTCAAGATGGTAGTGTTGCTTTTGGTTCTGCATTTCATAATTGGGGTTTGAGTGTTCCTTATATGAAAGAAAAAGGAATTACGTTTAAAGATGTTATTGAAGCTTATGAGAATGATACTTGGAAGGAATTAGCTAAGAAAGCTCCATTGCATGAAGTTGTTTTAGATAATGTTGTTAAGCATAATCCTAATCCACTAGATTCTCAGAAGTATAGAATTCCAAGTATATGGCGTGGTGATATTGAAGATAATGTTGGGAAAGCTTTGATGAATTGTGATCCAAATGGCCCAGTTGGTTTCATTGTTATTAAAATTGTTATTGATAAACATGCAGGTGAAGTTGCTGCAGGTCGTTTGTTTTCTGGTACTGTTGGACAAGGTCAGGAAGTTTATTTGAATGGTGGAAAGAAAAAAGTTAGGCTACAACAAGTTTCTGTTTACAAGGGTGCACAGAGGACTGCTTTCGAAAAAATTCCATGTGGAAATATTATTGGTTTAGTTGGATTGAAAGATACTTTTGCTGGTGAAACAATTTCTACAGATCCAATGCAGCCATTTGAAGAAATAAGACACGTTTTTGAACCAGTTATTACTAAAAGCATTGAAGCAAAGAAGGCTTCTGATTTAGCTAAATTAATTGAGATTTTGAAACAAGTTTCTAAGGAAGATCCAAGTATTAAGATTGAAATCAATGAAGAAACTGGAGAAAATTTAATGCATGGTATGGGTGAATTACATTTAGAGATTATTGAAAATAGAATTAGAACCGAGAAGGGACTTGACGTTCAGACTTCTTCACCTATTGTTGTTTATAGAGAATCTGTAACTAAGTTGGGACCTAAAGTTGAAGGAAAGTCTCCAAACAAACACAATAAGTTCTTTTTGACTGTTGAGCCTCTTGATGAGGGAATTTTTAATGCAATAAAAGATGGTTCATTGCCAAATAATATCAGAATTAAGAAGAAAGATACTACGGTTGTCCAGAAATTAGTTGAATTGGGTGTTGAAACTAAAGCTGCCAAGAAAGTGAGACAGATTTACAAAGGAAATTTAGTTACTGATGATACTAGAGGTATTGTTCAAATTGGTGAAGTTATAGAAATGATTATGGATGGTGTTCAGCAAGTTGTTGATGCGGGTCCTCTGGCTAGAGAACCTTGTTCTAGAATGCTAATTAGAATTCAAGATATGAAATTACATGAGGATGCAATTCATAGAGGTCCTGCACAAGTTTATCCGGCTATTAGGGAGTCTATCAAAGGTTCTATGGCTGGTGCCGGTGCTTATATTTTGGAGCCTGTACAGATAATGCAACTTGAAAGTCCTGCTGAATTTTTAGGTGATTTATCTGCTTTAGTACAGAATAAAAGAGGTCAAATGTTGAATGTTGATCAAGAGGGAGATCATATTACTGTTAAAGCTAAAATGCCTGTTGCTGAAATGTTTGGTTTGGCTTCTGATGTTAGATCTGCTACATCTGGTCGTGGAAGTCAATTCTTAGTTGATCAAATGTTTGAGAAGTTACCTACTAATTTGCAACCAAAAGTTGTTTCTCAGATTCGTTCTAGAAAAGGTTTGAGTGAGAATGCTTAGATTTATAAATTGTTTTTAGTTCTCTTTTTTATGGAAGTTATAAAGCCATCATTGAGCGTTGGAAAAGGAGCGTGGCGAGTTGGAAAATTTTTGCCTGTTGGGTCATTTGTAAATTATTCTTATAGGGCTGCCAAAGGCCTTATTAAACAGAGTGAACTTAAAGGGCTGTTGCATTTTTTTTATGCTATAATTCCATTTGCTTATGGTTTTTCTGCTTTGGCTTATGATAGTCTTAATCCGGTTGATTGGTGGAATACAGTAGTGGAAACAAATCAGAAAAGTCAACAAGAAGCACAGTTCTATTCAGATACTTGGTTTAAGGCAGCTGACTTAGTTGATACTGATGGAGTTAGAGGTATTACTAATTTATCTGAATTAGATGATTTATATTCAAGGGCAGGAATAGGGACTACTTTCGATAATGATTATTTATCCTTAGTTGGTAATCGTCAAGGAGTAGCATATTTTAATTTTAAAGCACCTGAACTTACATTAACTGATTTAGAAAAAGTTATTGATAGTTTTGATCATGAATAATTAATGTTGTTTTCTCTTAATATCTTATGCTTTTATAAATTCAAATACAAATTTTTGGTCTTCTATTCTCTGGGCCAGTGTTAATGTTACACCCATTAATGCTGAAGTGTCGTCAGGTTCTTTTGTATGAATAATCCCAGAAATATCTCCTTCTTTTTCAAAGCAAAATACTTGAGATAAATTAGATTGGTTTCCTAAAAAATATGCATGAGTGAGCCCCATTTCTTCTAGTGCTCTGAATTCTTCTCTTGAAAGTAAAATATCTTTTGGCATTTTTCTTAGTGGTATAGTGATTCTATTCTCCATATATTCACCGTCTTGAGTATATGATGAAAATTCTTCTTTCTTTTGTCTAATAGAAATAATGTTTCCATTTTTATATAGTTGAATTTTCGCTATTGTATTTTTTCTTGAAGGATCTATGATGTCTTCTTCAGAAATATCTCTATTATCTGGTTTGAGGTTAAAATCTGTATAAATTATTCCAATTGTTTCGGCTGGGTCTCCGACTCTTAGAATGTGTGTTTTTCTTTGTTCACTATTTGTTCTTACTAAGTATTGTGTCATTTTAGTCTATTTTTGGAATATCAATTTCCCAAGGGTTTACTTCTGGTTCTCTTGGAATATCTGCTGTTTTTTCTAAATTGTTTTCTTCAGGTTCCACATCTCCGTTTAGATTGCTTGTAAATTCTTTATTTAGTTCAGTTAGTTCATTTTTTAGTTTCCTATCATATCTAATACTATTATATATTACCTTACCAAAAAATGCAATTGCGCCCAAATATAATATTTCTTCCATTTTATCTTGCTATCCCGAATGTTTTGAATAATCTAAACATTTCAGTTGGCAGTTCATGTAATTTATTTAGAGGTATGACTGAATAATGTTCTGAACCAATTTCTCTTGCCATTTCTGCAGCGTTTGTTTCATGATTTTCCCCTATTGCTATTAGGAAAGGATATATTTTTTGATCATATAATTTTTTGGCAGCCATTCTTTCTTCTGTTTTTCCACCACAAACCTGAAAGTCAGAAACTATTATTAGTCCTTTTGGACTTCCTTCCGTTCGTGCAAGGTCTGCCCCTATAACTGATGATGTTGAATTTAAGTAAATTCCACCGCTTCCAAGATTTCCCGCTTCCAAGTTCATTATACTATGATTAATTTCGTCTGACCATTTTTTATGTGGTTCTTTTATAACTCCAAGTTCATTTCCAGAAGCGTAAAGTCCGTAGTTCCAATCAGATACAGATAATGCATTTCCCATAATATAAAATGCTGCGCGAATTCCTTCTATAATTTGCCCTCTTGTGGAGCCACTTATATCTGCATGTATACCAAATGTTGGTTTTTGTTCATTCCTTGTTTCTCTTCTGAAATGTCTTCCGTTGCCCTTGATTCCTGTGACTCTTGATTCTAATTCGTCTTGCATATATGTTTCATAATCTAATTCTTGTCCTTCAAAATCTCTTCTATCTCCATAATGTTTAAGTTGTAGTTGTCTAAAGATTCTTTTCATACTTTCACTTTCGCCAGCATATCTGTCTCTAAATTCTCTTTCTTTTCTTGTGCTTTCTGTTGTAATCGTTGGTTTAATTATTTGGACGTCTATGTTGTAATTTTGTCTTGATTCTTTATAAAAATCTTTACCCTCTCTGTTGTTATTTGTAGGACTTTCATCATTTGATTGTGTGTCATTTTCTTGTCCATTGGTTTTACTAGAATTTGGGTCATGTCTTCCTCTCTGTTTTCCAGTGTTCAGTTTTTTTGGTTTTTTGTCTTTGGGATTTCTACCTTCTCTAGGTTTCACTTCTTTTCCATAGCCTTTTTGTGGTGAACCCGATTTTCCTTTGCTTTGTGAGTGTTTTCCAGTTCCAAATAGAGAAGGAAGTTTTGAAATTGGTTGATTAATATTAAAGTGTTCTTTAAAGATAGAGTATATTCTTTTTACGGCTTCAGGATTTTTATGAATTGAATCTGCAGTTCTAGTTATTTCTACAATTTCCTCGAGTACTGCTCTATTTTCTTCAGGGAATGGTTCGACAGTAGCTTCTACTAAAGCCATTTGCAAATATTGTTCTCTAAATGCATCTAATTTCGTC
>CAZUEV010000025.1:0-7528 GCA_964619355.1 Candidatus Woesearchaeota archaeon | reverse complement strand
AAACAGAAGGAATAGTTATAGATCCAAATGCAAACTTCAAACATCTTTTAGGATATCTTAAACAATTCTTTAAGAAAATGGGATACGAAAAAGTCAGATTTAGACCTGCATACTTCCCATACACAGAACCATCTCTAGAAATAGATGCCTACATTCCAGAAAAGAAAACTTGGATAGAACTGGGTGGAGCAGGAATTTTTAGACCAGAAGTAGTCAAACCATTATTGGGAAAAGATATTCCAGTATTGGCCTGGGGACCTGGATTTGATAGAATAGTTATGATGTACAACGAATTAAAAGATATTAGAGATTTGTACAAAAATGATCTAAAACAATTAAAAGAAATAAAAATAGGAATTTAATTAAGTGCTAGACTCTTCATCCTGCCAAACTTCTCGAATTTTAAGCAAATATTCTCTGCCTTGCTGCAAACTCTCAACAAGCCCCCTAACAGAAGAAACTGCAGTCATCTTATGCTCTTGACTTCGTTCATTACTACCATAATGTAAATGAGGAACACTTCCAAACAATTTAAACTGTTCAAGTAAATTCTCAACTGCTTTAAATCTAGGTTCATACCAATCATAAAAGTCTTTACCATTCATGGCTAAAATCTCGGCAACATCAGCTCTTACTGCATCTTCTGGCGAATAGAAACCTTGACTGCCAGCTGACCCCTTAGCCTTCTCAATACCATCAATAGCAGGAAATTTATCAGTTAATTCAGGTCTTTCTCTCGTCATTTTTCAGGGAAATCGAGGTAAATATATAAGTCTTATGATAATATGAGAAAAACTTATAATATCAAAAACAGTCAATAAAAACATGGATATGAAAATAATATTAATTGCGGCATTAGTACTTATCTCAGCATGTACAATAGTTGAAGAACAAGAACCATTTTGTGGAGATTCAACACTAGGATTTTGTAATGAAGACCAAGATTGTTCAAGGGCTGGCTGCTCACTACAAGTCTGTCAAAGTAATTTTCAAGATCCAATTTCAACAACATGTGAATGGAAAGAATGTTACAACCATCTAGAGTACAATTTAGAATGCGGTTGTGTAAATAATCAATGTCAATGGAACTAAAATGCCAACAATAACAATAGATAAAAAAGATCTATTTGATCTCATGGGAAAGGAACTTCCAGATGAAGAACTAAAAGATAGAATTTCTATGCTTGGAACAGATTTGGAAGAAGTTACAGATAAAGAAATAACAGTAGAAATTTTCCCAAACAGACCAGATATGCTCTCAGCAGAAGGTTTCGCAAAAGCATTAGCATCTTTTACAGGAATAAAAAAAGGATTAAGAAAATACAAATTAGAATCTTCAAACTATGAAGCAATTATAGATAAAAAAGTAGAAAATGTTAGACCATTTGCAGTAAGCGCTATAATAAAAAACATAAAATTAGACGAAGCAATAATAAAATCTTTAATGCAAGTTCAAGAAAAACTTCACACAACACATGGAAGAAACAGAAAAAAAGTTTCTATAGGTGTATACGACCTAGACACAATAAAATTTCCATTAACCTACACAACTAAACCAAAAGATTTCAAATTTACACCATTAGAAACGAATAAAGAATACACTTTACTAGAAATATTAGAAAAACATCCAAAAGGAACTATGTTCAAACATTTACTAGAAGATTTTGATGAATATCCAATCTGGTTAGATGCAAAAAACCAAGTTCTTTCAATGCCACCAGTAATTAATTCAGAAGAAACTAAAGTAACAGAAAAAACAAAGAATTTATTCATAGATGTTACTGGAACAGATCAAAACGCAATTGAACAAGCACTAACTATAATTGTAACAAGTCTAGCAGATAGGGGTGGAAAGATTTACCCAGTAAAAATAGGAAACAAAAAATATCCTAACCTAGAGCCAAATAAAATTAAAATCAGCCCAGCATATTTAAGTAAAAGATTAGGATTAAAGTTAACAGAAACAAACATTTACGATTTACTACAAAAGATGGGTTTAGATTACAAAAAACCTTACGTTTTAATTCCAGCTTACAGAACAGATATTCTACACGAAATAGATATAGCAGAAGAAATAGCAATCGCATATGGTTATGAAAATTTTGAAGAAGAAATACCAAACGTATCTACAATAGCAAAAGAAGACGAATTTGAAAAGTTCAAAAACAAAATAGCAAACATTCTAACAGGTTTTGGCTTAATAGAAACAAATACTTACAATCTAACTAGTGAAAAAGTTCAAAATAAAAACATGAAAGCAGAATTAAAGCTAGTAAAAATAGCAAACGCACTAAATGAAGATTATAACGTTCTAAGAGCTTGGATGATACCTTCCTCGCTTGAAGTGTTAAAAAATAACAGACAATATGAATATCCTCAAAAAATATTTGAAATTGGAACAGTTTTTACTCCAGAAGAAAAATCAAGAGTTTCAGTACTAATATCGCATAAAGAAGCAAACTACACAGAAGCTAGACAAATCTTAGAATCATTACTAGATCAATTAGGAATTAAATACACCATAAAAGAAACAGAACACGACTCATTCATTGATGGAAGAGTAGCAAGAGTCTACACAAAAGACAAAGGAATAGCCTACATCGGAGAAATTAATCCAGAAGTTTTAAACAATTTCGAACTAGAAATGCCTTGTGTTGGTTTTGAGTTGAATTTAAGTGATTTATATAAAGAATTATGATTGATTTCCAACAATTTCCTGATAAGCTTCCTCGCCAATTTTAAAATCTTCTTTTGTTAAAGTATAATTTTTGCCACAAGAAGGACATTTTAATTCTAGCTGTTTATCAAATTGGTATAAATCATGTATGATTCCAAGACTCGTCATCAGTAAAAAACTTCTAGCATCTTTTATAGAAGTACCTCGTTTTAACATATCCATTCCACGACTATATGCTGTAATATCACTAGATAAACAGCTGTTTACTTGATTTATTTTGCAACCATCTGCGACCATAAAATGATAATCCTTTACTGTTATTTCCAATCCCATAAAAATAGCAAAATATAAACATTTAAAAGAATAACCATTTAATTCTAACTATGAATTACGACTTAGAACTAGAAAAAGTAGCAGAAGAAATTAAGAAAAACAAAGCAAAAACAGTCTGCATCCAACTACCAGACGGTCTAAAACCAGAAGCTACAAACATAGTAAACGAACTAAAAGAAAAAACAGAAGCAGAAATACTAATCTGGGCAGGAGACTGCTACGGAGCCTGTGACACACCATTAGGACTAAAAGATATGAAAGTAGACCTATTAATCCAATTCGGACACTCCGCATGGCCCTTTTACTAAACTTTATAAACACTTCTAGATTCTCCAATAAAAATGAATGACGAACAAAAATTATCTTTAGTTATGAACGGTATCAAATTTAATTTGGCATTACATGGCCCTGAACTTGAAGCTTTTGGTGATGAAGGAATAATATATTTTCTAGCGAATTCAAGATACTCTTCTTTTATGTATGACCGTGGATCCTTGATTACTGGTAACGCAACTGGAGAGCCCTACCCAAAAAGAGGGGGAAGAACAAGATTCATTTCCGGACTTCCAGAGAGAGAAGACTTAATTGCGGCAATTCCAGTTGATGAAGTTTCAAAAACAGACTTAGATAAAACAACACTAGAAGTAAAATGTTCAGCAAACATAAGGGGAAAAATAGTATTACCAATTTTCACAAAACCACAATAAAAACCAACATTTTTATAAACAATAAACCAACTCTAATCAAAAATGGAAATAGAAAAAATAGAGTTACCAAAACAACTAGTAGACAACATTAGAACAATAGTAAAAACAACAAAAATATTCACAGATGAAGAAGACTTTATAACACAAGCAATTCTAAAACAAATAGCAAAATACAAATAAAAATGGAAAAAGACGAAACAATTGGATATCACAAAGGTTCACTAGCAACCTTGATCAAAGAGAGAGAAGGGCTAATGCAATTACTATCTGTAGTAGATCAGTTAATACAAGCTCACAAAAAAGCGTTAGAAGATTTGGGTGTAAATTTAAATCCTCCAAAACAAGAAGAAGAGGAACAAGAAAGAGCACCTTAGTATAGTACATACTACCTAAACCTAACACTAGTAGATATTAATAATTACTGTTAACTTTCGTCGAGATAACCCAACCAAAAACCTTCTTCTGCAGCCGAAATTTCATCATCATCTAATCTCTGTTTTATATCTCTTAATTCGTCCTCAAACGTATCGTCTTCCCAAACCATTTCATCAGTAGGAAACACAATTAACACCCCCTTTATTCATAGTTGCTCCAAATTAATATAATTTTCGGATTTGGCTAATTTTGCCTTCCACTTCAGCCCATTCACTAATTTATCTCTCAAATGATAGAGATACTCTAATTCGTAGTCATTTAAAAATGATAATTTTTTAGACCTTAATACCACTTAATCACCTCGGAAGAAATTATGAAAAATCCTTTATTAATAACCAATGAAAGGCGTTACAAGTAAGTAATTACACAAATCTTTTAAATCAAAATCAAGTTCCCACTTCGAGATGATACCAATAAAATTTGGACCAGATTGGTTCTACCTACCTTCTATAGTTATAGATGTAATTGCATTTGTAGTTCTGCTAGCAATCAGCTACTACAGTTACAAGTATTATAAATTAAATAAAAGCAATAAAACCTATCTCTATTTAGCTGGATCATTTTTCTTAATTTGTCTATCATTCTTTTTCAAATTATTAACTAATCTAACAGTATACTATAACATAAACAAAGATATTCAACATGGAGTAATTGTATCTGCATTAGAAGCAGTAAGAAGTTTCAATATACTATCTGTATTAACTTATTCTGGACATGTACTACTGCATCTTCTCGGTTTATACTTCTTATATAGTTTGTATCAAAAAGAGAATTCAAAAGCAAACATTTTCCTTGTATCATATTTAATATTATTATCAACATATCTAAGCAACTTAAATTACCAAATTTTCCATTTAACTGCATTGTTCTTAACAGGATTCATAGCGTTAATTTATTTAAAGAAATATTTTGAAACCAAAAACACAAACACAAAAATGCTACACTCTGCATTCACTACAATAGCAATAAGTCACATATTTTTCATGTTTATACCAATCAATAGATTGTTCTTCATGTTAGGAGAGATAACCCAATTAGTAGGATATTTCGTATTATTACTAGTTTTAATGGCAGTTGTTAATAATGGAAAGAAAAAGAAGTAGAACAGACATAATACATGATATAATTATGTCTATCCAATTAAAGAATGGGAAAATAAAACCCACACATCTAATGTACAAGGCTAATTTATCTCACATTCAGATGAATGCATACTTAGAAGAATTAATGGAAAAAAAATTAATAGAAAAAATAGAAGAAAAAAAATCCAGATTCATAACTTTGACAGAAAAAGGATACTCTTTCTCACAGAAAATAAGAGAAATGAAAGAATTTGAAAAAACGTTTGGTTTGTAGGGAATTTCTATTCAATAAACATGCAAATCATGAACAGTAGTATAAGAATGTAATTCTTCCTCTTTAAACCACAACTTCAATTCCTTTTCAGCATCTCCAAAATTCCCAGAAGCGTGAATCAGATTAGGTACGCCCTTACCAACACTATCAGCATGTTTAAAACTCATATGTGAAAAATCACCACGAATTGTACCTGGGTTAGCACTCTTAGGTTCAGTTCCACCAACTATCTTCCTAACATTCTCAATAACATCAACACCCTCCAAAGCAATTGCAACAACAGGACCTTCTCTAAGAAACTTAATCATAGCAGTCCTTACTTTTTCACCCCTTCTCTTGGTGATATCTTCACCATAATGTTTTCCTGCCAAATCTTCATCAGCCCACACCATTTTCATACCAATAATAGTAAAACCTGCATCTTCGAATCTTTGTACAACTCTACCCACAAAACATCTTTGCACACAATCGGGTTTCAACAAAACTAAAGTTCTTTCAACCATTTTAAATCCAAAAAGAAGACTCATTTAAATAATTTACTATAAAAACATAAATTATTATAAACACATATTCCATATTCAAACCATGTTCAAATTAATAAAAAAATTAAAAAAAGAAAAAGAAATCAAAATAAGTGAAGAAAGAATAAATAAACTAAATAGAGCTATTACAAGCTTCGAGATACATTCTGAAATAAAAGGCGACTTCCAAGAATTCATTAAAAATTTTAGAGATACATCATTAATCATGTTAATTTTGGGAAGAAGAGGTGCAGGAAAGACAGCATTGGGAATGAAACTAATTGAAGCAGGAAAAATTTTAAACAAAAACCCATATGTATTGGGATTTGGTTCCTCAAAAGTTCCAAAATGGATTAAAAAAGCAGATAATATTGAAAAGATTCCAAACAATTCATTAGTATTGGTGGACGAAGCAGGAATCTCTTTTTCATCAAGAGAATCAATGAATAAATCAAATAAATTTTTAGCTTCATTATTAGCAATAGCCAGACACAAAAATCTTTCATTAGTATTCGTAACTCAAAACTCTGGAATGCTAGATTTAAATGTTCTAAGACTTTGTGATATTTTAATCTTCAAAGAACCTTCATTATTGCAAACTAGGTTTGAAAGAAAAGGTTTGCAAGACATATTTGGTAAAGTATCGGAAGAATTTAAAAAAATAGATAAAGAAAAGAAAAATTACTCATATATTATTTCAGACGATTTTGAAGGAGTAATTAAATCTGGACTCCCTGAATTCTGGAATGAATCTATAAGCAAAAGTTTCAGTAAAAGATAATTAAGTACTATTTGTACCATTAGTTTCATTGTCTGTAGTGTTAGTTGTATTTGTAGCATTAACACCAACGCAAGCACCATTCATACAAATATAAGCACCCAATTCAATACAATAATATGGTTGAATACCCAATTCAACTCCATTACAATAATACTCGACTAACTGACCAGTATCCTCGCACCTATCTGCAACTTGTCTAAACTGACCATTTGAAACAATAACTGTGCCTCTTTCTTCATATTCCAAACCACCATCAGTATCTAAACAAGTTTGAGGACCATGATCGTTAGTTTCGTCTGTTTGGTTATTTGTATTATTACTGGTTTCATTAGAAGTTTGATTTATGGTATTATTAAAGATTGAACCATTAGTTTCATTATCTCCATTATTTGTAACATTGCTACCAAAAATATTTTCATCATCATCAAATTGAGAACAACTAGAAACAAACAATACCAAGAATAATAATATCAACACCCTTTTCATAATAGTTATTTCAAATTACAGGTTTATATATTTTACCAAAAATTATAAAAACCTAATAATCAAAATAAAGACATGGATTACGAGTACACAAATAAAAAATATTATATTGCAGCTTATGGAAGCTTGGTAAGTCATAAATCATTCAAAAAAACATTGAAAGACAGAAAATTCAGATATATAATTGTCAAAGGTTACAAAAGAATTTTCAATCTATTAGATATGCAAGGTAAAG